>PWMP01000055.1 GCA_003558145.1 Elusimicrobiota bacterium | reverse complement strand
GGCGGTATGCTTGGTATTATACTTGTTAAAAACCTGCGCATTACTTCTCTTACCCAGCTTTTAAACCTTCCCTTTTTTCATTTTGAAGTATACCGGGCGTTGCTAGGAGCAGCCGGCTTTTCAGTTGCAGTCTGGCTTAGCGTTTGGGCTGCTTCAAAACTTCTAAGCCGGCGCTGAGCTGTTCCGGCTTGACAAACAGAAAAAATAACATATAATAATATTAGAATATAAGAATATGAACATAGAAATACGTTACAGAAAAAGAGCGCTGGTGTTAAAAGCTTTTGCCCATCCTGCGCGTCTTATGATAGTAGAGCGTCTGCTTCAGCGTGAATTATGCGTGGGTGAAGTAGAAGAAAAACTTGATATAAGTCAGGCTAATGTTTCGCAGCACCTGCTCATTCTGCGTCAGGCGGGTATAGTTGACTACCGCAGGGACGGAAAAAAAAGATGTTACTTTGTTGTCTGTCCCAAGGCGGCGCAAGAGTTGTTTAAGTGTATAAAAAGGAGTGTAAAATGAGCATTGAAGTTAATGACGGCAATTTTCAGCAGGAGGTCCTTAATTCGGACGTGCCGGTTCTGGTTGATTTCTGGGCGCAGTGGTGTATGCCGTGCAGGATGCTTGCGCCTGTTATAGACGAGATATCGCAGGAAAATGAAGGAAAGCTGAAGGTATGTAAACTGAACGTAGACGAAGCCCGCGATACCGCTTCTAAATACGGAATAATGAGCATACCTACAATGATTATTTTTAAAGACGGCGAATCAGTGGAACAGATTACCGGAGCGATCCCCAAAGAGCAGATTATGGAAAAAGTGAGTTCTCACATATAAAAAGCCGTGCCCATATACAGCTACCAGTGTCTTAAGTGCGGCAAGAGCTTTGAGTATCTTTCCGGGGTAAGCGGCAGCAGCGACGAGATAAAATGCCCCGGATGTTCCGGCACGGAGGTTAAAAAACTTTTATCTGCTTTCAGTGTAGGTAAATCGTCACGGGAAAGTCAGCCGCCGTGCGGAGGGCAATGCCCCGGCGGCTGCAGCTTGAGGAGGAAATAATCATAAATGATAAGACCTGATAAATTTACAACTAAAACGCAGCAGGCTCTGCAGAATATGCAGGGCGTCGCGTCTGAATTTGAAAACCAGGAATTAGACGCCCAGCACCTGCTTCTTGCAATGCTTCAGCAGGAAAATTCGCTTGCCGCTTCGGTTTTTGACAAGCTTGAAATCAGACCTGAAACCGTTATTGCGGATATTACTGCCAGCCTGAATAAAAAGCCAAAAGTATCCGGCGGCAGCGTATACATGTCAAAAAATCTGGAAAAAATTCTGAATAGCGCTTGCGTGAATCCGAAAAACTGAAAGATGAGTTTATCTCTTCCGAACACATACTGCTGGCCATGGCTTCTGAACGCAGCGGAGAGATTTCCCGCATATTCAGTTCAAACGGCATTACCCGGGAAAAACTTCAAAAAGCTGTCACTGATATAAGGGGGCCCCAGCGCGCCTGTGACCCGGGAGCCGAAGACAAATACCGGGCGCTTGAAAAATATACCCGCGATCTTACAGAGCTTGCTCTCAAAGGAAAGCTTGATCCTGTTATAGGCCGTGACGATGAAATACGCCGTGTTATGCAGGTCCTGTCCAGAAGGACAAAAAACAATCCCGTATTGATAGGAGATCCGGGAGTAGGCAAAACCGCTATAGCCGAAGGACTCGCCCGCCGTATCGCGGAGGGGGACGTGCCCGAATCTTTAAAAAACAAAAAGGTAGTATCCCTGGATATGGGAACGCTGCTTGCCGGAGCCAAGTTCAGGGGTGAGTTTGAAGACCGCCTTAAAGCGGTACTTAAGGAAGTGACCTCTTCAGAAGGCGGCATAATAATGTTTATTGACGAACTTCATACTGTTGTAGGCGCGGGCGCGGCAGAAGGAGCCATTGATGCTTCAAACATGCTTAAACCCGCTCTTGCCCGCGGCGAACTGAGGTGCGTTGGCGCCACCACTCTGGACGAATACCGAAAACATATTGAAAAAGATCCCGCCCTTGAGCGTAGATTCCAGCAGGTTTTCATAGGAGAGCCGGGAGTAGACGACACAATAGCCATACTCAGGGGACTTAAGGAGCGCTACGAAGTTTACCACGGAATAAAAATAAAGGATTCTGCTATAGTAGCCGCGGCGGTGCTTTCCAACAGGTATATAACCGACAGGTTTCTTCCGGACAAGGCAATTGACCTTATGGACGAAGCAGCAAGCAGGCTTCACATAGAGATAGAATCCCTTCCGGCGGAAATAGACGAGATAGAAAGAAAAATCGGCCAGCTTGAGATCGAAAAAACAGTTCTGAAAAAAGAAAAAGATTCAGCGTCTGCATCCCGACTGAAAAAGATTGAAAAACAGCTTGCGGACCTTAAAGAAGAGGCATCAAGATTAAAAGGACACTGGCAGCGCGAACGGGACATAATTATGAGTATCCGGCAGATAAAGGACAACATAGAAAAAAAGCGCGTTGAACTGGAAAAAGCCGAAAGGGATGCCGACTACGAAAAAGCCGGCGAACTTAAATACGGTGTAATTGCATCCCTGGAAAAGGAGCTTTCTTGTAAGACAGACGAGCTGAACGCCCTGCAGAAAAATATGCGGCTGTTAAAAGAAGAAGTTGATGACGAAGATATTGCCGAAGTGGTTTCAAAATGGACAGGCATACCCGTTTCAAAAATGATGCAGAGCGAAATACAGAAGCTGCTGAAGATGGAAGATAAGATAATGGAAAGAGTAGTAGGCCAGGATAGCGCGGTAAAACTTGTATCCGAAGCCGTTCGCCGGGCCCGCGCCGGCCTTCAGGACAGGGAACGTCCCGTAGGCACTTTTATTTTTCTGGGTCCCACGGGAGTCGGTAAAACCGAACTTACCCGTCGCCTTGCAGAATTTCTTTTTGACGATGAAAGGGCTCTCGTACGGATAGATATGAGCGAGTATATGGAAAAACATTCGGTAGCGCGCCTGATAGGGGCGCCTCCGGGATACGTAGGGTATGAAGAAGGGGGCCAGCTGACCGAAACAGTACGCAGGAGGCCCTATTCGGTAATACTTCTTGACGAAATAGAAAAAGCGCATCCGGATGTTTTCAATATACTTCTGCAGGTTCTTGATGACGGTCGGCTTACCGACGGTCAGGGACGCACCGTTGATTTCAGAAACAGTATAATAATTATGACGTCAAATGTTGGCAGTACGCATATAGCCGCATCTGAAGGAACGGATGAAAACATGGTAATGGAAGAACTGAGAAAAACATTCCGTCCGGAATTCCTGAACAGAATAGATGAGGTTATAATATTTAACCGGCTGGGAAAAGAAAACATAAGAGAGATTGTAAAAATCCAGTTGGACGAACTCAGGGGTTATCTTAAAGATAAAAAGATACAACTTGAACTTACTCCAAAGGCGGAAGAACTGCTTGCCGAACGCGGGTACGATCCGGTTTACGGAGCCCGGCCGCTGAAAAGGACCATAAGGAGGATGATAACAAACAATCTTTCGTCATCTCTTATAAGTGGAAAATACAAGCCGGGAACAAAAATTATGGCCGACGTGAAAGACGGTGAAATTGACTTTAAAGAGAAAAAAGGGAAAATTTAAACCCGGCGCCCTGGTTCATGCCAGGAGAACCTTTCAGGGCTTTTTTCTATTTCTTTTTATAGTCTTACTCTGGTTACTTCCGTCTGTTGACCGTATTTTTTTTACTGCGAACCCCCATCTTTCATTGACAGCATCCGCCGCCGGCAGATTTTTTATCCCTGCCATTATACCTGCACTGCTTATAATTGTAACCGCTGCTATAGATACTTCCAAATGCCTTCCCTGGATCGGAGATAGTCAGTGTCTTCAATGCCGCTACAATTGTCCCGTTCCGGGAAATGCTGTTGGCATATTGCAGAAGGAAGGGCATATTTTTCTCCGACCTGAAATTCTTCCGGACTTGTGCATGGGCTGCGGGCGCTGTCAGAATGTGTGCCCTGTCAGGCCTCACAGAGCGGTAAAAGTAGACTCTTCTGCGGCGCAAAGAAGTAAAAAAATGCATATAAAAGAAATATACAGAAAAAATAAAAAGGAAATAGAGCGGAGGTTTGAAGAGTTTCGCAGGACGGGATGCTCTTCGGATAAAGAAATTTTTGCGGAAATGTGTTTTTGTATAATGACTCCTCAGAGCAAAGCTGTTGCGGCGGAGGCAGCCGTTAAAAAACTTAAGGAAAATTCTGTTCTTTATACCGGCTCTAAAGAGAAAATACGCCAATATTTAAGAGGAGTAAGATTCCCTAACAATAAAGCGTCCTATATTGTCCGTACAAGGGATGCATTTACTGATTGCGCCAAAATCAGGCTCAAAAAGTTTCTGGAAGAAAAAGATATTTATATCCTGCGCGACAGGCTTGTCAAAAGCGTTACGGGCTACGGACTTAAAGAAGCAAGCCATTTTTTGAGGAATATAGGAAAAGGCAGTGAAATAGCCATACTTGACAGGCATATACTCAAGGAGCTTGCAGCGCACGGGGTAATAAAAAAAATCCCGGAAAGCATCGACAGAAAAAAATACATTGAAATAGAAAAAAAGATGAAAGAATTCGCATGCAGGGTTGAAATACCCCTTGACGCTCTTGATATGGTTTTCTGGTTCAGCGAAACAGGGTATTTTTTCAAGTAAACATAAAATCAGGAGGAAAAAGCAATGACGGATAAAATTCTGATAAAAACTCCGGAAATTGAAATGACCGCGACGCTCAATAAGAGCCGTACCGCGCAGGCGATAGCAGATGCGCTTCCCATTAAGGGCTCAGGTAATTTGTGGGGAGATGAAATTTATTTTTCAATTCCCGTGGACCTGCCTGGCGAAGACGGCCGTGAAACAGTAGATAAGGGGGATCTGGGATACTGGCCGTCAGGAAGCGCTTTCTGTATATTCTTCGGGCCTACTCCGGCCTCGCAGGGAGATGAAATAAGGCCTGCCAGCGCCGTCAATGTATTTGGAAAACTTGACGGGCAGCCCGAAGAGTTTAAAAAATTTAATTCCGGCGGCTCAGTAGTAATAGAAAAATTAAAGGAAACAATTAACGTAATACTGCCGGAAAGAGTTGAAAAAACAGCGGCAATTTACTATAAGACTACTTAAGCGTCGATTCGAATACAGCAGTTTTCGGCAGATGAAACCGGTATGGTTTTTAAGTGGCGGAGTAGCTCAGCCGGTCAGAGCAGAGGAATCATAATCCTTGTGTCGGGGGTTCGAGTCCCTCCTCCGCTACCACCGTTTTTAAAGCGCTTTAAGGAAAAAGTAAATTATCTTATGCAAATGTATGTAAAAATAAAATATTTTATGATGTTTGCGGCCGCTTTTCTTTTTATTACGGGATGCGGACTGGAAGACCTTGCGGATTACTCAACCCCCCGGGCAACTTACGAATCATATATTCTTCATTCCAAGACGCTGCGGATTGTGGCTGATCACCGTTCTTACCGCCGGGCCGTGAGGTGTTTTACAGATGAAGACCGCAGTTGGTTTGAAAGTAATTTTACTTTGCTTAAAGACCTCCCCTGGGTTGAAGTTGAAGAAGACATTTACAGGCATCTTTATAAAACAAAACGCCAGGCCTATCTTTTCGGCCGGGCAGTGGTTCCTGCCGGACCCGACCTTTATGCGGATTATGAGATCCGGCAGCTTTCCGATGATGAAGCCGTTATTGCGGTAGAGGGCTTTGAGGATC
>PWMP01000042.1 GCA_003558145.1 Elusimicrobiota bacterium | reverse complement strand
TTTGATTAATTCCTTTCTTAAAAAATCAGATATGTCCCTATCCTCGCCCGGCAGAACGTTGTCCTTAATCTCTATAAGGGTAACTTTCTTGCCCAGACTATTAAAAAAGGACGCAAATTCGCAGCCCACGTAACCTGCGCCCGCTATGGCTATTTTATCAGGGATTCTTTTCATGTTTTGTGCCGAGAAAAAATAATCGCTGCTAAGCGCCTGTATGCCGGCAATGGATGCCGCTTCAGAGCCGGCGGCAATTATATACTTCCGGGCCTGCAATTCCTGTTCTCCTGACTCTGAACTTATTCTGATACGGTTTTCGGAAATAAAAAACGCCTCTCCCCAGGCAAACTCAACTTCCCCTCTTTCTAGCATATAGTTTAGGCCTTTTTTAATATGTGTGATGTTTGACAGAGCTTTTTCAAAAACAGCTTGAGTTTCCCCGGCTCCCTTATTAGCTTCTTCAAGATATGTTTTCATAGGGATGCAGCCGCGGTTAAGGCAGGTCCCGCCCAGGCTGCCGGGATTCCTGTCAACCAGGAGCACGTTTTTTTTCATCTCCGCCAGCGTTAGAGCTGCGCTGCAGCCGGCCGGACCGGCACCTATTACAATAAATTCATATTTATCAGCCATAATTAAACCAGGTACTCCTGTGCCATGTAGGAACTTCTTACATAAGTTCCGCTCATAACAACTCTGAACCCCATATTCAAAGCCTCCTCTTTATAGTCTAAAAACTCATCCTCCTCCAGATATTTCCGAACCTCAACACTCTCTGCTGAAGGTCTGAGATACTGACCTATACTGAGCAGGCTGCATCCTGTATCAAGTATGTCGCGCATCAGGCCCATAACTTCCTCTTTCTTTTCTCCCAGCCCCAGCATAAATCCGGATTTGGTCTTCAATTCCGGATTGAATTCCCTGAGCGCTTCAAGCACTTTCAGTGAGCGCCGGTAAGAAGCCTGCGGCCTTATGGAATAAAGGCGTCTTACGGTTTCCATATTATGAGCGGCTATATCCGCTCCGCTTAAGGATACTTCTTTTATTGCCAATCGGTCAAGGCTGAAGTCCGGGATAAGTATTTCAACTGAAATTCCTTTATTTAATCCTTTCAGTTTTTTGACCGTATTTGTGAAATGAGCCGCCCCGCCGTCTTCAAGGTCGTCCCTGGTGGGAGATGTCAGCACGGCATGCTTTAACTTTAATCTCCGGGCTGCCTCTGCTACCCTTCGGGGTTCGGAAGGGTCCGGGGGTTCGGGGACGCCTCCGGAGACACTGCAGAACAGGCAGCGCCGGGTACATATACTCCCGGCAATCATAAAAGTAAGATGCCCTTTTGAAAAACACTCCGATATATTAGGGCAGCGGGCGTGACGGCACACGGTATTTAGTCCGGCTATCTTTCCCCCCACCGTAGATAAATCCTTCAGCCGCAACTTTTTCTTTTCAAATACCCGCATAACTCAGGCCGCCTTTATTTCTTCCAGCAATCCGGAAGCTTTTTCCAGTTCCCGTGCCTTGGGAGATGAGGGGATAAGATCGCAGTTAAAATATTCAATAAAGGATTCTATAAGAGCTCTTTTTATTTTTTCGATATTTATTTTATCCTCGTTCATTGAATAGCAATTAACAGTTTTGGGGTTTTTAAAGTAGCGGTCCAGCGCACTCTGGCTGACGCCCAGGGGAATAGAGCCGTGCTGGAAAATTTTATTTCTGAAACGCTTCTGCGCGTTTCCTCCTGCTTTTCTGCCGTTTATATTTATATCGTATTTTTCCCTGCCGGCGAAACATATCCCCCCGGTATTTAGCTTAGTGTCAGAAGCACGGCCTGCATATTCGGCGTTGAGGCCCAGTTTTTCGTAAGTTTTAAGCAGGAATGAGCACAAAAATTTGTATGACTGACGGGCGGAATAAGCAGCTGTCAGACTGGACGGGAAAACCATTGAGTAAGTTATTTCGTTATCGTGAAATACGGCACCGCCACCCGTTATCCTTTTTACTGTCTCTACGCTGTCTTCTGCTGCGGCCTCTGTGTTTACGACATCAGAGGCCTGTTGAAATTTGCCGAGGGAAATCGCGGGAGGGCTGAATGAATAGACCCTGAAGACAGGAATATCTTTACCGGGGTTATATCCTTCTGCCAGTACGCGGTCAAAGGCCATATTGAAAGAGCCCGGTTTGGATAAAGTTTCAATAAATCTCCAGCGCGGATACCGTTCAGAAAACATCTGTCAGGAAGTAAAATTCACATCCGGCTGCCTGGCCGCGCTCACTTCATCCAGGCGGCCTACAGGCATAGATACGGGAGAATCCTGAAGTCTTTGCGGATCTTTTTTCATCAACTCTGAGGCCTTTCGCATTAGATCTATAAAATTATCCAGAGTCTGAAGGCTCTCGGTTTCTGTAGGCTCTATCATAAGAGCTTCTTTGACTATGAGAGGAAAATAAACTGTTGGAGGATGTATATTGTTGTCTATCAGGTATTTGGCTATGTTCATAGCCATTCCCGGTTCTGATGCGGAAAATACGCACTCGTGCATGCAATGCCCGGGATAAGGATTATTAAAAGAAGCATTGAGATTCTTCATTATATAGTTGGCGTTAAGTACCGCCTTTTCCGAAGCATCCTTCAGTCCTTCTTTCCCCAGAAGAACAATATAAATAAAAGCTTTCAGAATAACGGAAAAATTGCCGTAAAAAGGAGCAATGCGCCCTATTGATTTTTTCCTGTCAAAAGACAAGGCAAAGCCGTCGTCTTCATCCTTTACAACACGGGGATAAGGCAGGTATTCAGACAGCTCTTTCGTCACGCCTACCGGGCCCGCTCCCGGACCGCCGCCTCCGTGAGGAGTGGCAAAAGTCTTATGCAGGTTAAGGTGTACTATATCAAAACCCAGGTCTCCCGGCCGCACTTTACCCATTATTGCGTTCATATTTGCCCCGTCGTAATACATAAGAGCATCCCTGCTTCGGGCAAGAGAAGATATCTGCTTTATACGGGGGTCAAACTTTCCTACCGTATTGGGACAGGTTAGTATCACGGCTGCGGTTTCCCCGCTAAGCTTCTCTCTTAAAATATCGATGTCCAGAAGACCGTCCGGGCCTGTAGGTATGGTCACGACTCCGTAGCCGGCCATCGCCGCCGAAGCGGGGTTGGTGCCGTGAGATTCGTCCGGTACTATAATAAACTTTTTATTATTCCTTTTTTTTCGATGATACTTTCTAACCATAAGCATTCCGGCGAGTTCTCCGTGAGCTCCCGCCATCGGCTGCAGGGAGGTGGAATGCATTCCCGTAATTTCCGAAAGAAATTCCTGCATCCTGTAAAGTACTTCCAAAGCGCCGGCGCAGGACTCACAGGAGTAAAATCCGAGTATGGGATGCAGGCCGGTAAAGGCGTCTGCAGAAGCGGCTTTTTCCAGTATTTTGGGGTTATATTTCATAGTACAGCTTCCAAGGGGATAAAAATTAGTGTCTACGGAAAAATTCTGTCTGGAAAGCCCAACATAATGACGTACAGCTTCCAGTTCGCTTACTTCGGGAAGTTCGGCCGGAGAGTGACGAAGATACTTAGCTTCCGGAAGCTTTTCAGTTCCGCCTTGCAGGGCGCCGGTTATGTCAACTCCCTTTCTTGATTTAACTGATTTTTGAAATATCAATTTCATAGTTTAAGCAAGTTTTCGAGTGCATCGGTATACAGCTTGAAGTCCTCGTCGCTGCTGCTTTCCGTGGCGCATACAAGAAGCTCGTTCTGCCTTCCGGGATAAAAATCGCCCAGGGGCACGCCGGCCAGTATTTTCTGCTGAAGCATTTTTTTAACAGCTGCGCGGGCGTCAACTGGAAGTTTTATTACAAACTCGTTATAGACCGGCCCGTAAAAAGGAATTTCAATTTCAGTTTTTAAGGCAGCAATAGTTTCTTTAAGCTTTGCGGCAGCCATAAGGTTTTTCTTTGATACATTTACAAAGCCGGATTTGCCGGTGAGCACCATGTACAGCAACGCCCTGAGTGCCATGAGGTTCTGGTTGGTGCATATGTTTGAGGTGGCCTTTTCCCTTCTTATGTGCTGTTCGCGCGCCTGCATGCTAAGTACGTAACCGCGCCGGCCGTTACTGTCCTGTGCGGCGCCCGCTATCCTTCCGGGCAGTTTGCGCAGGTATTTTTTGCATGCGGCCAGTATTCCCAGGTACGGCCCTCCGAAACTCAGAGGTATCCCCAGGCTCTGTCCTTCGCCGGCAGCTATGTCAAAACCCATTTCACCCGGAGTCTTGAGGACACCCAACGAAACAGGATAAAACAACAGAATTGAAAGAGCCCCGTTTTCCGCTGCGGCAGCAACTATATCAGTATAGTCATCAACTGCCCCGAAGAAATTAGGGTTTTGGAGCAGAACAGCCGCTGTATCTTTGTCTGTAAGCCCTTTTAGTTTCTTCCTGTCTGCCCTGTAATTAATGCTGTCAACCTCAACAATTTCGATATTAAGGTTTTCTGTATAGGTGTGGATGATTTCCCTGTAAAGAGGGTTAACTCCGCTGTCAATTATAATTTTCCGGCGGTTCCGGGTAATGTTAAGAGCCATTAAAACAGCTTCGGCAGCTGCTGTCCCGCCGTCGTACACTGAAGCGTTAGAAACGTCCATGCCCGTTAGGCGGCAAATTGCACTCTGGTATTCATAAAGCGCCTGAAGGGTACCTTGCGAGCACTCGCTCTGGTAAGGGGTATAGGGCGTATAGAACTCACTGCGGGAAGAGAGAAAATCAACTGCCGACGGAATATAGTGGTCATAAAATCCGCCGCCGGCAAAATTCCTTATTCCTGAACCGTTAAGGGAAAGAAGCCTTTCTATTTCTTTTGAAACGCCCTGCTCACTCATCGATTCGGGCAACTCAAAAGACTGCGCCCTTAATTCCTGAGGGATAACATCAAAGAGTTCTTCCACGCAAGACACACCTATGCTTTTCAGCATTTTTTTTATATCTTCTTCTGTATGGGGAGTATAGTTCACAGTAAAGTTGTTTTTTTTATTGACCGAGTGTTTTTATGTATTCTTTATACTCTTTTTCTGAAAGAAGATTTTTTATCTCTTCCGGGTCTTTAAGTTTTACGGTGGCTATCCAGCCTTCGTCCTCCGGGCTGGTGTTTATAAGCTGGGGGGAATCCTGAAGTCTTTTATTTACATCAATAACTTCCCCGCTGACAGGTGAGTAAATATCGCTTGCCGCTTTTACCGATTCCGCTTCGCACAAAAAATCGTCTTTTCCAGCAACATAACCGGTTTGGGGAAGTTCAATAAAAGTTATATCCCCCAGCTGCTGGGCCGCGTACGAACTAATACCGATAACTCCGGCACCTGCTTTAATTTTTATCCATTCGTGGTTTTTAGTATAGAACTTTTCCATTTTATTCCCCTTTCAGTTTTTAAGCGACCCTTTCCGGTAGAAAGGAATATCTATTATTTCAGCATCCAGATTAATCCCTCTTTCTCCAGCCAGGGAAACGGTTTTAATGTTCCCAAAGTCTGATTTAAGGTAGCCCATTCCTATACCCCGTGAAAGCGCAGGAGAGAAAGTTCCGCTTGTAACATAACCGGCTTCTTTACCATCAGCAAGTATTTTCCATTCCTGTTTCGGAACCCTGCGGGAAGAAGTCACAAACGCTATTCTCTTTTTTAGCGTCGTCTTATCTTTCATTTTAAGCAGAGCCTCTTTACCCAGGAAACTGCTGCTGTAATTTACAGCAAATTCAAGGCCTGCCTCAATAGGGCTGATTTTTTCGTCTATTTCAGCTCCGTAAAGGCTATAGCCCATTTCCATCCTTAAAATATTTCTGGCTCCCAATCCG
>PWMP01000110.1 GCA_003558145.1 Elusimicrobiota bacterium | reverse complement strand
GTTCAGATAAGGTTTGCTCCCCTCTCCCATGCCCCGCCTTAAAGCATCAAAACCGTTTCGGGTTTATACCCCCCCCGCAACTATAAAGCATTCTAGAAAAAAACCTCAGGGGCTGCCTACTCTTATTTTTTGCCTTCTGAATTTTGCCTGTTGGAAGTGCTTCCTGGAGATGGTTAAAAAAAGCTATTCTGCACGGCTGAAATTACGCCGCATCCGTTGCTTTTAAGAATTGTTGATGTTATAATTAGGCGTTTTCAGAAAGTTCAAGGAAAGAACTGTAAAAATATTGAGGTATAGAGGAAATTAGCTGCTGAATGTGCAGATGCCTGCAGGATTATAGCTATAGTTGTTAATGGAGCAAGAAACATCCGATGCCCGAGCAAATCTACACCCCAAAAGTTACCGTGTTAATGTCTGTATATAATGGAGAAAAATATTTACCGGAGGCGGTAGACAGCATCCTCAATCAAACCTTTGAGGATTTTCAGTTTTTAATAATTGATGACGGGTCCACGGACAGTTCTTTAGAAATTCTTAGGTTTTATAACGATTCTCGCATTCGCATAATTGAAAACAAAATCAATATCGGTTTGATAAAATCCCTTAACAAGGGTTTGAAACTGGCAAAAAGCAAATACATAGCAAGAATGGATGCGGATGATATCAGCATGCCCCTTCGGCTGGAAAAACAGGTTGCTTTAATGGATTCGCATCCTGAAATTGGAGTTTGCGGAACATGGGTTGAAGCCTTTTACGGCGAAACCTCTATCTGGGAGAAACCAAGGGAACATGACAGTATATTCGCAGGGATGCTTTTTGATAATATGGTTAACCATCCAACTGTTATAATCCGAATGGATGCTGTTTCAGCCCTGAAGGCGTATTATGAAGATGCATACATCCATGCTGAAGACTATGAGTACTGGATTCGCCTCTTATTATCCGGAGTGAGATTTACAAATATCGGGGAGGCTCTTCTCAGACATAGAGTCCATGAGGAAAAAGTAAGCATTGTTTACAATGCGATTTTGATGAAGAATACCGAAAAAATCAGGCTGAAGCTGCTGGCTTATCTTGGTATCAACCCGGAAGAAGAAGAGGTCTTAGTCCACAATATTATTGCAAACAGGCGCACCTCTGATATAAAGCATATAGAAAGAGCCGCTATATGGCTTAACAAAATAAAAGAAGCTAATAACAAAAAGAAGGTTTTTTCAGAACCGGCCCTGGAATGGGAGCTCTCTCAAAGGTGGTTTGAGTTGTGTTATAACTCCTGTGCCCTCGGGCCTATAGTCTGGCAGGTTTTCAACCAGAACCCGAATCCGGGTCCAATTGACTTGAACTTAAGGCAAAAGGTAAAATTTTTCCTTAAATCTATGCTCTCTGTGGGAGAAAAAAACCGCTAAGATCTTCAGGATAGGACTATAAGGATAAAGGCTGAAAGGAGGAAAAACCCCGGGCCGCCAACAACCCTGCGCCGGGAGCGCAGGGCGTCCGCCGCTTGTAAATCATGAACCCCTGACGAATCGAAACATGGGCGCCTTAACCGTGTACGGGTAAAATTGACGGCGGTTGGATTTATTTCTGCTTTAGATTCTACAAACTGTTTGTTAGAGGGATGAAAGATGTTTGCAAACAGGTTTTTTTGCTGTAATATTTAACACGTATAAACAAATATTACACGGACACTATTCAAGGAAGCGTTAAAAACATCATGTTGAAATCAGCCGGATGACATTAACTTAACAAATAAGCATATAATTATGCTATGCAATTATATTTGGAGAATCCATGATAAAACACCTTAAACGTTATACACCTTTTCCAGTTAAGGCGGCGCTCAAATGGCTTTGGTCGCTAAATTTTTTCACAAAGCCCCGGCTGAGTTACCTTGAATTACATTTGACGGACCACTGCAATATAAACTGCAAGGGCTGCAGCCATTACTGCAGCCTGTCACCGCCGAATTATACAGACCTGAACCGGTATAAAGAAGATATGCGCAGACTGAGTCAGCTCTTCAGAAACATCTGTTCAATTCGGATCATGGGAGGAGAGCCTCTTTTACACAAAAACCCGTCTTCCTTCATTTACGTAACACGTGCCCGTTTTCCAGAAGCTGACATATATTTCGTTACAAACGGCATCCTGCTGCCGAAAGCGCCTGCTGATTTCTGGGATGCATGCCGGAGAACAAATACCGCCATTGACCTGACAGTATATCCGCCGTTTCGAAAGCACGCCGGTGAATGGAATTCCCTCTGTACGTCCAGGGGGGTTAGAGTAAGCATAAATTATGTGGAAAATTTCTCTGCATACATGAACCTCCAGGGCGATTCCGACAAGCATGAGGCGTTCAAGGTGTGCACCAGGCGCGACTGCATGTTTTTAAAAGACGGCTGTCTCTATACCTGCCAGATGCCGGCGCATATAAAATATTTCAATAAAAGGTTTGGTTATGAGGTGGCGGATGACAGCGGGGTAAATATCCACTCCCGGTGGATGTACGGGCAGCGAATCTTGTGGCGGTTACGAAAGCCCATGGAGACTTGCAGGTGGTGTTCGTATGACACTGTTTTCTTCCCATGGGAGGGCGCGGGAGGAAAAACTGCCGCAGAATGGGACGCGGCGGAACCAAAAAAGTTTGCGGAAAAACATTCCCGCTGAATGAGGGCAGGCAAAGAGGGAAGCCGGGAGCGGAGTTATAAAAGTTTCAGGCGCCTATAGCAGCTGGATAGGGGATGCTTATGGCATGGCTATATAACGCAAGGATAATAGCGATATTTGCAGTCGTGCTTCTGCATGTTTCGGGGGATGTGGTGGTTGTCAATACTATAGGTTCAGATGATTGGTGGGTCGGAAACATATACGACTCCTTAGTCAGGTGGTGCCTCCCCGTTTTTGTAATGATGAGCGGGGCTTTGCTTCTTGACCCTGAAAAGAAAGAGAGCATGCTGACCTTCTACAGGAAGCGTCTTTCAAGAGTTCTCGTCCCGCTTATATTCTGGTCCGTCTTTTTCCTGTACAGGAGGCATTTAGGCGGAGAAAAGCTTCCCGGCATGGAAATATTGAACATACTGCTTGCCGGCACGCCTCACGGGTTCATGTGGTTTTTATACATGATACTCGGGTTATACTTATTCACTCCTTTTTTTCGGAAAGTAGTTGCATTGTCAACCCGCGGGGAGCTTGCGCTGCTTGTTGCTTCCGGCTTTGTGCTTGCCGCCGCAAGCTATGCTCACGGAGCATTTGTCTCCGGCAGTTCAAGGCTCTTTTTTGAAAGGTCCGTGTTATATGTGCCATATTTTTTCATCGGCCATCTGATACGTGAAGACGAAAATCCGCCTCCACGGGCTGTGGCATGGATTGTGTTCATTATTTCATGGGTTTTAACCGCATGGTTCACCTATTCCCTGAGCGCTCAAAAGGGGCTTGCTGCGGGGCTGTATTTTTACAGCTTTCTCAGCATTACCGTGATCCCCATGTCAATCAGTTTCATGTACATTCTGAAAACTTGGTCAAGACCTATTATTAATATGAATGCAGCAAAAAAGTTGTCCGGGCTCACGCTGGGCATTTATCTTATACATTCTTTAGTATGGGATGTGACCAATAACATGGGATACGACGCACACTGGTTTGACCCAATAGGCGCCATACCCGCAAGGACGCTTTTAATTTACGCGGTTTCGCTTGTAATTGCGTGGGTTGTTTCCAGGGTGCCGCACCTGAAAAGAATTATATAACTTTCCAGCAATCTGGCTGCTCGAAGCCGGTACTCGACGCATAAAGAGGGGTATAAAAGTTTTGATGTGCAATGTTCTAATATTCGTTTATTCGCTTGCCTGCGGGGGGGCGGAGAAAACAGCTGTTTTGCTGGGCAATGAACTGGCAGGCAGAAATTACGATGTTACGTTTGTTTTAATAAAAAAAGAGGGCGTTTTGCTCAGCCAGTTGTCAGACAGGATAAGAGTTGAACAAATGAACCCCCTGCTGGTCAGATTTAAGTTAATAGGAATGATTACTGCATTCTGGGTTTTTCTCAGGAAGAACTCATTTGACACAATCATGGCAAAAGGCGAATGGCCGAACACCATAGCTCCCATTACAGTAAAGCTTACGAGGATGAAGTCAAGGGTGTATATCGTTGAAGAGAGCGTAAAAACGTTTGTAAACCACCCTGCTGTTCATGATGCCGGAAAAATGGTTTCCCTCTGCGCTAGAATGGCCTACCGCCTGGCGGACGGGATAATCTCTGTTTCGGAAAGTATTAAAGAAGAACTGATTAAAACTCTTCCACGGCTTGCAAAGAGCATCACAGTGATTAATAATCCCTGTCCTGTCAAAGATATTCTTCTAAAATCTAAAGAACCCGTCAGCCATCCCTGGATAGTTCATAAAAGGGAACCCGTCATTATTGCCGTCGGCAGGCTTCATGCTTCAAAAGATTACCCTACAATGATTAAGGCATTCGCCGAAGCAAACAGGAAACGCCCCATGAAACTGTTAATCCTTGGAGATGGTCCGCTGCTGGACGGCCTTAAGCTGCTCTGCGAAAAATCAGGGGTAGCTGAAAGAGCCGAGTTTCTGGGGTTTCAGGAGAATCCTTATAAATATATTGCCGGATCAGATGTTTTTGTTCATTCAGCTGAATACGAAGGATTTCCGCTTGTATTCGTTGAGGCGATGGCTTGCGGCAAAAGAATAGTCACGACGGCCTGCGGAATACCTGAAGAACTTTTAAAGACGGGATTATTCAAACTTGTCGTCCCGACTGGTGATTACGCCGCCCTGGCAAATGCGATTCTTGCCGGCTTGAATAGTAAGATGGAAGCTGGCTTTTCTGTTAGAAAGTCCATGAATTTTGATATAGGGACAGTCACTGGAAAATATTTGACAGCGCTTGGGATATAAAAATATGAAGGTCCTGCATGTTAATTTCTCCGACGTACAAGGCGGCGCGGCGCGCGCGGCTTACAGGCTGCACCGCGCGCTCTTATCGCTGGGGGAGGATAGCAGGATGCTTGTAGGGTTAAAAGACAGCGATGATTACACGGTAACCGGGCGGGAAAGCAATTTTGAAAAAGCGATAGCTGTGTGGCGTCCGATACTGGACTCTCTGCCTCAAAGCCGATATCCTGATAAGGGCAAGACGCTTTTCAGCCCCTCCTGGCTTCCGCTGGGCGGTATTGTGCGAATGATAAATGAAATGAATCCCGACATCGTCCATCTTCACTGGATATGCGGAGGCATGATTCGTATTGAACACCTGGCCGGCATAAGGGCCCCGGTAGTATGGAGCCTTCATGACATGTGGCCGTTCACGGGCGGATGCCATTACGACGACGGCTGCGGGGGGTATACACGCAATTGCGGGAATTGCAGAGTTTTAGGAAGCAAAAGGCGTGATGATTTGAGTTTTAGAGTGTGGAAGCGAAAATGCAGAACATTTTCGAAAATGGCGGATATAACGGCAGTCGGACTCAGCAAATGGATTACCGGATGCGCGAAAGAAAGCAGCCTGCTTAAAAACCGCAGGATAAAAAACATACCGAACTTATTGGACACAACTGTTTTTAAGCCCTTCGACAGGCAAAAAGCAAGGGAGCTTTTGTCCTTGCCGCAAAAAAAAAGAATAGTGCTTTTCGGCTCCATGGAGGCGAAAAAAAACCCCCGGAAAGGATTTAATATATTAAAAGAGGCCCTGCTTTTTCTTAAAAGAAAGGATGCGGAACTTGTGGTATTTGGAAGCAGCGAGCCCGTAAGTTCTAATGGCGCCGGATTAAGTGAGCGCTGTCTCGGAAACCTGTTTGATGATGCAAGCCTGGCGGCCCTTTATAGCGCCGCGGACGTT
>PWMP01000183.1 GCA_003558145.1 Elusimicrobiota bacterium | reverse complement strand
TTTTGAACGTGTTATGGAGGTCATTATTAATGTTCCGGCAATATTAAAAGTCGCTACAATTATTATCATTATAAGAACAATGAACATCATGGTTTTTTCAAGCCTAAGCGCCGCAAAAAGATTATAGTTTCTTTCCATCCATGTGCTTATATGGTACCTGTTAAGTTTTTCTTCAAGAATCTTTTTTGCATCGGCAGATTTAAAGGGATCTTTTATGTAGACTTCAATTCCGGAAGCCGCACTGTCTTCAAAAATTTCTGCCGCACGACTGTAATCAATAAAAGCGACAGAAGAATCATATTCATATATTCCCGATGTAAAAACCTCCGAAAGAGTGAATCTCTCCACTCTTGGAATTGACGGAATACCCGGACGGTCAAGAGTCGGTATAACAAGGTATACTTCATCCCCTTCTTTTAAGGCAAGCAGGTTTTTAAGTTCGCTTCCGACTATAATTCCTTCGGAACCAAGATTTTTCCACGTCCGGCCATCTATATCCAGGTAATCTCCTGCCGGTTCCACCCCTCTCACAACAAGTCCCTGGCTTTCCCCCCTTCTCTGAAGAAGTCCTTTTCCATGCAGAAAAGCGGAATATTGTTTGACAAAGTCAATTTCATCAAGTTTATTTGCGGCTTCACGTCTTGTATACTCGTTCTCAAAAGGATGCATAAGAATAAGATGAGGATTAAGAGAAAGGAGCCGGGAAGTTATTTCGGTATGAAAACCGTTCATAACCGAAAGAGAAACAACCAGAGACGCAACTCCGAGCATTACACCCATTACCGCAATCACAACCATTACGCCCCATATTCCGCGGCTCCATACTTTTTTAAAGTAAGCCCATGCCATTTTCAGGCTGAAAAACATATTCACTACTCCCGGCTGTCGGCGTTGAGGGGTTTCAGCATGGGAAAAAGCAGCACTTCCCTGATTGTTTCGGCACCGGTAAGAGCCATAGTGAGCCGGTCCACGCCTATCCCCAGGCCGGAGGCCGGCGGCATTCCGTATTCCAGCGCTTCTATATAATCTTCATCAACGGGGGTATTGCTCCCGGCCTGTTTTAAAAAGACTTTTTTTTGGATTTCAGGGTCATTCTGCTCGCTGTAAGCGTTACCCAGCTCGCTTCCGTTTATAAATATCTCAAATCTTTCGGCAATCATAGGATTATCCGGAGACTGTTTTGCCAGCGGCGAAGCCGAGGAGGGATAACCTGTTACAAATGTCGGAGCTGACAGTTTGTCTTCAACATAATGCGAAAAAATTCTATCCAGAATCTTTTCAAGAGAATCTTTACCGGGAGGTATGTTAAGCTTGTCAGCTTTTTGCTTAGCCTCTTCATAGGTAATTTCAGGGGAAAAATCTTCTCCGGTATGTGTTTTCAGAAGCTGCCAGTAATCTTTTCTATCCCACCGTCCTAATATATCTTCGGAAACAGGAAAAGATTTTTCCTTCATTACGGCTGCAACCGACTTTATCAGTTCTTCTGCCAGATTCATCATAAATGTATAGTCCGTATAAGCAGCATAAACCTCCAGCATTGTAAACTCCGGATTATGCATAGCCGACAACCCTTCATTCCTGAAATTAGTACCCAGTTCAAAAACTCTCTCCCAACCGCCGACAAGCAACCTCTTGAGATAAAGCTCCGGAGCAATTCTCATATACAGCTCGGTGTTGTAAACGTTATGAAGAGTTTTAAATGGCCTTGCAGCAGCGCCGCCGGCTATATCCTGAAGTACAGGGGTATGCACTTCACAGAATTTACGGCATTCCAGAAATTCCCTTATAGAGGCCGTTATTATGGAACGTGCTTTTAATATTTTTGAAGACTCCGGGTTTACAAGTATATCCAGGTAGCGTTTTCTGTAGCGGGTTTCAACATCCTTGAGTCCGTGCCATTTTTCAGGCAGCGGCCTCAGGGACTTTGAGAGGACAATAAAAGTTTCCGCCATTACTGTCTTTTCACCGGCACGGGTCACAAATAAATCCCCCTCAACTCCTATAAAATCCCCTATATCAGTATCCCGGAAAAGAGCATAGTTTTCCTTGCCGAGCTTATCAACTGCCATAAAAATCTGTATCTGTCCCGATACATCCTTTATATGAACAAAGGAAGACTTACCCATAATTCGCCTGCTCATAACCCTGCCACAAACCCTTAGCTTTTTTCCTTCCTTCATTCCAAGAGCATCCGCAGCATCAATCCTGTTTTCAAAAGAATGCGGGTAAGGGTCAATCCCTGAGTCACGCAGTTTGATTAATTTATCTTTTCTTATTTCTGTCTGGTCTTGTTTTTTATTCATAATTCTTCATATTGTTACTTATTATTAAAAATTTATCAAACCTCCATATTCCCTAAACGTCCGTGGGCGATAGTAATCGCTGTAATCTTTTCTGCGCCGGCTGACTTGAGAGCTGCAGCCGCCTGCTGCATTGTAGCGCCGGTTGTCGATACGTCGTCAATCAGGATTATATCCTTTCCGAAGCACAATCCGGCGCGGGCGCTGAATGCATCCTTTATATTCTCGAAGCGCTCTTTCCTGTTTTTCGTATACTGCGGCTCAGTATCTCTTAATCTTTTGAGCGCACGGGGAACGTTTTTTATTCCCAGGGCTGCTGACAGCCTTACGGCAAGAGCTCCAGACTGGTTAAACCCTCTTTGTTTAAGTTTGCTTTGGTGAAGCGCTACCGGTACTATAATGCTGTTTTCCTTATATAACGGGATGCATTTTTTGAAAAGGCCTGCCAGATAAGAAGATAAAAATTTATCCAGATACCTGGCATTTCCGTATTTATATTTTTTTATGATACTTCTGAGCTTGCCTTCATAATAGAATGCGGTATAAAAATCATCTATGTATGACTTTTGTCCCCTGCATACTCTGCAGAATTTTACCTTACTGGCAACGGGTCGTCCGCAAAACCTGCAACCGCATTTATATATGGGAGCAATCTCCGAAATGCATTCTCCGCATACTCCGGGCTCCGATGTAAGAGTAACATAATCTCCGCATGAAGCGCAATTAACGGGAAAAAAAAGATTTAAAAATATTGCCTTTAACACCTTGCTTATTAAAAAGTTATGACCACTTCCGCGCTCAGGTTTATTCCGGCATAGCTGTTAGCATAGCGTTCTATATTATGCACATACTGAGCGCCGAAACCGAAACTCCCCCTCATATTAGCTGCTACATCCAGCTGTCCCGTGCAGTTAAAGGAATAATTGTTTGTGTTTGTCCGGTAAATATCAAGTTCGCTTCTTACAAAGTCCGCTTTAAGGTCCGCATCCAGCCTCAGCCGGTTTCCCGCCGCCACATCACCAAAAAGAGGAACATTTACTATATCGGGAAGGTCAATCACCGCGCGAAAACTTAAGCTAGGCGCATAACTGCGGGAATCGGTGCGCAAAATATCCGGATATGATACTCTTTCATGGCGGGAATGACTGAACCGGGCTATAAGGTCCCAATAGCGTTTAAGTTCGAATTTTATCTGACCGCTGTATGTTCTTCTTTCTTCGCGCCAGCTCCAGGGATTCAAGTCGCGGAGATCTATTCTTTCTGCCGATTCGGAACTGTAATCCAGAAGAGAATCATATACTCCTCTTATCCTGAACCTTGAATTAAGGCCATACCTTCTTTTCCATTCTTCAGAAACGCCGTGAAGGTCATCGTCCCTGTCTACTCCTTCGCTATAAGAATATTCATAATCGGTACCCAAAGTATAGGTCCCCCTCAAATCAATGTCCGTTAATGATTTGCCGGCATAAGGCAGACGGGGCAGGCGGCCGAAATCAGCGGTAAGGTCCGGCCAGGTAAGCGAGTCCTTCTCATAAATCGTGCCCTGGTTGAGACGCAGTGAATTTACTTTGCGGTAATTGCTTCTCAGCCTCATGTCCCCCATTAATTTCAGCCAGTCTCCCGACAGGTTCATAAAATCAAACGGCCTCCAGTCTGTCCCGTATCTCCTGGTGTCTATTTTTGTGGCCGCATCCAGTGTGCCGTGATCTATTTCTTTTCTCCAGTCAAGTTTATCAAAAACACTCCTGGTGCTGGCGAGCGTTTTATAACTTTCTCCTTTTTCATACCTGTAATTCAGGTCAAGCTCCAGGGTTTCCACCGGGTCAAAACCGGGAACAATATGTTTTACGCCGAACCTGACCCTACTGTCTATGTCAAAATTTCTGTCTACGTCTTTTGTTTCTGCAAAAACCGGAGATCCGTTATCAGTAGCAAAATTATAGCTTTCATTTGTATCTATACCATATGAAAATGAGGGTCTCAGCCAGCGGGCAAGCGTTAATGTGGAGTTCATATCAATTTTCTGCCGTCTGCTCCAGGGCCAGCTTTTTTCTCTTCCTTCATAAGGCCCGGCGTAAAAATCCCAGGCCCTGTCCTTTATGTTTTTAGTATAGGCCGGCCTGAAATCCAGAACTCCGAACATGTCAAAATTTGAACTTCCTCCGAAATCGTATGTTAGTTCGCTCCAGTCTTCTTTGCCTCCGGGCTCGCCCGGTTCTCTTGTTTCACTTATTATCCTGTCATCCCAGGAAGTGTCTCTTATACTTCTGCGTACATTGCCGCGCAAGCTTCTGGGAACTATAAATAAATCCAGAGGAGGGCTGTAAGACACATTCCCTCTCATTGTTTCCAACTCTTCTATTCTTCCGGAAAAATCCGACCTTTCAATACTCCTGGAGTAATGCCCGCCAAAATCAGGAAGCCTTCTTATTCTCAAGTCGGCATCAAGGCTTCCGTCTTTTCTAACTACTTTTCCTTCATCGCGAGCACGGATATAGGGATTCCTGTCCTCGTCCCTTATACGATCAGCAGGAGTTACGGTTTCCCTCTGGCTGTAGCGGCCGCGTACAGGAAGGAAATCCAGTAATAAAAGCCGGGCGTTGGCCGAATAAGCTGTAATCTCCTGATTGCGTGGCGGCTCGGTAATGGTCTGGAAATCCTCCGAAATATGCTCGTAAGTTCCGCCGTATTCCAGAACTCCCGGAACAGTGGATGAAAAATCAAAGCGCTCGGCGGTACCCACCTGCTTAATAGAGTCTGAAAGATGAATAACGTTTACCCAAACTTTGCCCTCTAACTTACCCAGGCCTTCATTTTTGATTCCCAATCTTATTTCCCTTACGTTAGATATAGACGGTTCCCCTTCTTTTTCAAGCTCTTCCAGGTCTTTTTCTGAAAATGAAATAGTAAATTTTTCCCAGCCGCCGCTTTTAAAATCATAATCACTTATCTTATATTCCTTGCGATAGAAATTATTGCCGGCACCGAATTCTATAAAGAAAACAGCGTTTTCTCCCGCTTCCTTACCGTTTTCTCCTGCATAAAGGAGAAATTCCAATTTTTTGTGCCTGGAAAAATCCAGTGCTACGGGAAATTCTATATAAGCGTATGCTGAAGTGCTTTTTTCAAGTTCATATCTCAACTCTAGAGAGCCTTCCCTGATATCGTCTCTTCCTCCGACTTTTGAATATATATCTTTATAAACATCTTCGTCTTCGGGAGAGTTTCTGCGGTAATCGGTATTGTCAAAAGTATTTACATCTATAACCCTGAAAGAATCGTCAACATGCACCTCAGAAGATTCCCAGTGGTTGCCAACGGCTTCAAGTTTCGCTAAGTAAAACTTACCCGTGTTCCTTGCCGGACTTGTATTTCTTACCGTAATTCTTACATGTTTCACAAACCTCAAATCGGGCCTGTCTCCTTCATTTATATCAAACTCCAGAAGTTTCCACTCATCGGAATGTGTCGGATTTTGTCTGAAGGTCGCGACATTTTTCGTTTTATTGAGAATTCCATCCCTGTCCAAGTCGTTTGTATCAATTCTCCCGTTCTCAGCTCCTATCGTAAAAACTCCTTCCCCGACATAGTCATAATTCCAGCCTTTATTTCTTCTTATCGGCGCTGTTCCCGGATAAACATACT
>PWMP01000137.1 GCA_003558145.1 Elusimicrobiota bacterium | reverse complement strand
CCGAGCTCAGGGGTATGAAAGAAGTAGTTTCAGGTAAACTTCCGGATTTTCCCGTGCGTCTTGGGAGGCCCAGGGGCATAAAAGGTAAAACTGAAATGGTAAATTCATCATCTTTCGCTACGTCGGTTGGACTTATCGAATATGCGCTTAAGGATGAAAAGACCACCGTGGTGCGTACGGCAAAAGGCAGTATGTGGTCAAGAATAAAAATGTGGTTTGAGGAACTTTTTTAGTCTTCGGCCGCTTGCGGATTTGAAAATAGGAGGCGGAATAAAAAAATGGTAGTATCTATAGAAGTATTAAAAGGAAATGCCAGCATTACTGTTATAGGCGTAGGCGGCGGAGGCGGTAACGCAATAAACCGAATGATAGAATCCGGTATTAAGGGAGTTGATTTTATTGCTGCCAACACGGACGCCCAGGCGCTTCAGGCCTCTTCGGCCGGGATGAGAATACAGCTTGGTGAAAAACTTACAAGGGGCCTGGGGGCCGGAGGCAACCCTGAGGTGGGAAGAAAGGCAGCCGAGGAAGACAGTGAAACCATAAGGGATTCGCTTTCCGGTTCAGACATGGTTTTTGTTACAGCCGGTTTTGGAGGAGGCACCGGTACCGGCGGAGCTCCCGTAATAGCCGGGATAGCCAAGGAAATGGGCGCTCTTACGGTAGGAGTGGTAACAAAACCCTTTATGTTTGAAGGAAAAAAAAGAAACGACCGCGCGCTGGAATGGATTGAAAAACTAAGAAAAAATGTAGATACGCTTCTTGTTATCCCCAACCAGAGGCTTTTTTTGATAGCCGATGAAGAAATGCCCGCTACGGAAGCTTTTGTAATTGCCGATGACGTTTTAAGGCAGGCCGTACAGAGTATATCCGATATAATAACAACCCGGGGCCTTATAAATGTTGATTTTGCTGATGTTAAATCCGTTATGCAGAATGCCGGTGATGCGATAATGGGCCTTGGAATGGGAGAGGGTGAAGACCGCGCTGTGGCTGCGGCCCGTAACGCAATTAATTCTCCGCTTCTTGAGGATATTTCGATAGACGGCGCTGCCGGTTTGCTTGTGAACGTTACCGGGGACGAAGGTATGACTCTCAACGAGATAAACGCGGCTATGGAGCTTATACATAATTCAGCTGCCGATGAAGCAGAGGTTTTCTTCGGTCATACCATAGATAATTCTATAGAGGATAAAATAAAAATTACAGTTATTGCCACCGGATGCGGAAAAAAGAACGAAAGGATTCCCGGCCCCGGTTCGCTGAATAGAGTGAAAAGCTGCAGGGAAACAGGAAAAAATGAACAGGAAAAAAAGATTCCTACTTTTCTCAGGCGAAAGGCAAGCGAAGAATGAAAGCCGAAGATAAACTTACACAATACCTGAAGGCAATGGCTTCGGTGAAGGCGTCGGACCTCCATTTGAGGGCCGATCGTCCTCCTGTATTCCGTGTAAACGGACAGCTTAGAATGATTCGCAATCTTCCGGAAATTGAATCTCAGGATACGCAGGCCATGGCCGAAGTTATGTTCAGTCCGGAAGATAAAAAAGAGTTTGAAGCGAGAAGAGAAGCAGACCTGTCCTACAGCTTGGACGGTATAGCAAGATTCAGGGTTAACGTTTTCCGGCAGAGAGGACTCACTAATATAGCACTCAGGATGGTTCCGGCTGAAGTAAAAGATTTTGAAAAGCTTAACCTGCCCGACATACTTAAAGATATAGCGTCCAGCGAAAGAGGGCTTGTTCTGGTAACCGGAACTACCGGCTGCGGAAAGACCACTACTCAGGCCGCCATGATTGACTACATAAATAGAAGTTTCTCACGGCATATTATTACAATTGAGGATCCGATAGAATATCTGCATACCGACAAGAAGAGCATAGTTTCGCAAAGGGAGCTGGGAATAGACACTTATTCCTACAGCGACGCCCTGACTCACATAGTGCGCCAGGATCCCGACGTAATTCTGATAGGTGAGATGAGAGATATGGAAACAATGGCCGCAGCTATAACTGCAGCGCAGACGGGACATCTTGTTCTTTCAACAACTCACACAATTGACGCCCAGCAGACAATTAACCGCATAATTGATATTTTCCCTCCACACCAGCAGAACCAGATAAGGATTCAGCTTTCTGATTCACTAAAGGCTGTAATATCGCAGCGCCTTCTTACTGTTAAAGACGGCGGAATGGTACCTGCTCTTGAGGTTCTAGTGGCTACAGGTCTGATAAGAAGCCTTATTGAAGAAAACCGTATTTCTGAAATAAAAGAGCAAATGGAAAAAGGAAACTATTATGGCATGAGGACCTTTAACCAGTCCCTTGAAAGGCTTTATAACGATGGGATTGTGACCCTTGAGGATGCTAAAAAAGCGGCGTCAAACCCGGAGGACCTTATGCTGAAAATCAGGGGGTTCCAATCCGACAGCGGACAGAAGGATTAGAGCACTTCCGCCGTATCCATAAACACTCTGTTTCCGGGATAACACTCAGGAGCCTCGGAAATTTCAAAGAAAACCCCGCCGCCTTTTCTTTCCTTAAAAAAATATATTTATCCCGCAGCAGCGGCCCTTTTGCTTCCGTTCTTATGCAGCAGGTTCATTCTGCGCAAATTCTGCGCGTTACCCTAAAAGATATTGGAAAAGAAACCCTGGGCGCGGGTTGTGACGGCGTCATAATTCCGCCGGGGCTTAAAATTGCCGCCGGAGTAAGAACGGCTGACTGCCTCAGTATATTCGTTTATACGGAGCACGGCCTTACAGGGGCTCTGCATGCCGGCTGGCGTTCAATAGCGGAAGGGATAGGAACGCGTTTTCTTAAAATAGCCGAAAGCGAGGGGTTTGAGGGGAGGGATATGATTTTTCAGGCAGGGCCCGCTATATGCCCGTCATGTTATGAAGTCGGCCCGGATGTTCTTAAAAAATTCCCCGGGCAGGCAGCTGAGGGAAATAAACTGAACCTTTTAAAAGCTCTTTCGATTCAGCTGCAGGAAAGCGGCGCAAAAGCTGAAAATATAAAGTTTTCCCGAAAAAAATGGGAATGCACGGCTGAAAATGACTGTTTTTTTTCTCACCGCCGCGGTGACAGCTCACGAATGCTCGCATTTGCAATTCAGTATTAATTTAATACAATAAAAAATCAATCTGTTTTAGAGGATATTACAAAGTAATTGCTGCTATTATGATGACAGAAAATAAAAAAACAAAAGCACTGATTATAGGCTGCGGAAAAATGGGAGGGAGTCTGCTTAAGTCTATGGCTGACTCCGGGCTCTACAATATTTACGTTGTTGATACGGACGAAAGCCGCAGAAAATATGCCTCCCGATGCGGCGCGGAGGTTTTTTCAAAGCTGGAAGGGGCTCCGTCTGCGGATATATATATATTAGCCGTAAAACCGCAGGAAATAGATGCTGTGCTTAAAAAAATAAAATCTTCGGTTCTTAAAGGGCGCCTGCTTATCAGCATTGCCGCCGGAATAAGTATTGAGCATATAAAAAGCTATATTGACTCGATGCCGGTTGTCAGGGCTATGCCCAATACACCTTTGGCCGTGGGCGAGGGAATGACAGCCCTTTGTGTTTCCGATGCGGAACCGCCGGAAGCGGCAGAAGAAGCCTTGCATCTTTTTTCCCTTTCGGGAGCGGCGGAAATTATTAACGAAAACATCATAGATGCGGTAACGGCAGTATCAGGTTCCGGCCCGGCGTATTTCATTCTGCTTGCAGGGGAGATGAAAAAATTTCTTAGTGAAAAAGGTATGGATGAGGCCCAAGCTTCCAGCTTTGCCGCCCGCACAGTCCTCGGATCGGGAAAACTTATGGCTGATTCGGAGCAGTCTTTTGAGCAGCTTATAAAAAACGTAGTTTCTCCGGGAGGAACCACAGAGGCAGCCCTTAATCATATTGAAAAAAAAGGATTAAAAAAGATATTTTACAAAGCCATGGAAAAAGCTCTTAAAAGAGCCCGTGAACTTTCAAAAGAGGAGGGCCAGTAAAATGAAAGCAATAGGTTATATACTAAACAGCCTGTTTTTCCTGGTTATTATTGTTTCAGCGATTAGACTGGTACTGGAAATTATGCGGGGTAAAGCCGGCCCGGAACAAGAAATACATCTTGGACCGCTTATAGAGGAGATTTCCGATCTTATAGCCGATCAGACTCGCAAAATTATACCTTTAAAAGAGCTGAAGTCGATTATGGCGGCGGCTATAGGACTTTCGGTGTTTATGGTCTATATAGTGTCCAGGTTCCTTTTGTAAAATTTGCATAAAGTCAGGGTAATTGAATATAAAAACGGGCGCCTTTTTCTTCTTGACCAGAGGATACTTCCCCTTAGGATTGAGTATATTGAGATTAAATCCTGCTCTGCCGCGGCCGCGGCGATAAAAGATATGGCCGTAAGAGGGGCACCGGCCATAGGCATCGCCGGCGCGTATGCTTATTGCCTTGCTGTCCGTGAAAAAAACTTTTCAGCGCCGGCAGATTTAATGAAACATATGAACAAATCATCCGCTATGCTTATAAAAGCGCGGCCGACTGCGGTTAATCTGAAATGGGCCGTTGGAAAGATGCATAAAAAGCTTTTTGAAGTCAAAAATCAGGGCATCGAAAAGATAAAAACAGAGCTTGAAAGAGAAGCAGAATCTATTATGAATGCCCAGGTTAAAGCTGATTTAAAAATGGGCGAATACGGAGCGGAAGCTCTTAAAAAAATTAAAAAAAGCGGGCTTTCAGTTATGACACATTGCAATGCCGGTGCGCTTGCGACCGGGGGCGAAGGGACTGCCCTGGGTGTAATAAGAGCTGCTTACAGGAATGATATTCTTGAAATGGTTTACGCAAGCGAAACCAGGCCGCGCCTTCAGGGTGCCAGGCTTACCTGCTGGGAACTTATCTCAGAAGGCATAGCTTGTACGCTGATATGCGACAGCCTCGCCGCCTCGCTTATGAAAAGAGGTATGATAGATGCAGTTGTGACCGGAGCCGACCGTATAGCTGCAAACGGGGACACGGCCAATAAAACGGGAACTTATGCCCATGCTTTAGCGGCAAAACAGCACGGTATTCCTTTTTACATTGCCGCGCCGCTGTCTACTTTTGATTTTGATACGCCCTGCGGGGAGGAAATAGAAATTGAATACAGAAATGCCGGGGAAGTTACTGAAATTAACGGAAAAAGAATAGCTCCCGAGGGAATAAGTGTTATTAATGAGGCTTTTGATATAACTCCGGCAAAGATGATAAGCGCATATATTACTGAAAGGGGAATAATAAAAAATGTCCGCCAGTTACAATAAAACAATTAATCTTCCGTCTACGGGATTTTCAATGAAGGCTAATCTTGCCGAAAAAGAACTCCGTATACAGAAAATATGGGAAGACGCCGATCTCTACCGGAAACTGCTTGATAAAAACAGCGCAGGTGAAAAGTATATGCTTCATGACGGCCCCCCGTATGCCAACGGTAATATACATATGGGCCACGCCCTGAACAGGGTACTTAAGGATATAATGCTTAAGTTTAAGCTTATGCAGGGTTTTAATGCGCCCTTTGTACCCGGCTGGGACTGCCACGGGCTTCCTGTAGAGTACGAGTTGCTTAAAAGAATGGGAAAAAATGAAGCAGATGAGGGCATAGATAAGTTAAAATTCAGAAAGAAAGCTGCGGCTTATGCTCTTAAATTTGTTGAAATACAGAAAAAAGAGTTCAAACGGCTCGGACTTACCGGTGACTGGGACAATCCGTATCTTACTCTTGATAAGTCTTATGAAGAAACAATAATTGATTCATTCAGCAGACTTTATAATTCCGGCTACATATACAGGGAGCTCAAGCCGGTTCACTGGTGTTTTTCGTGCCGTACCGCCCTGGCGGAAGCGGAAGTGGAATATTCCGATATCGAGTCTCCTTCTATTTACATAAAATTTGAAATGATTTCCGAAAAACCCGGTTTTATTAAAGATCGCTCAAATGTCTATGCCCTG
>PWMP01000178.1 GCA_003558145.1 Elusimicrobiota bacterium | reverse complement strand
TTACCAGCTCCGGAGTCAGAAAGATAAGAAGTTCACTTCTTTCTTTACCTGCGGTATATCTCTTAAACAGGTATCCCAGCAGAGGGATATCCTTTAGAAGCGGAACTCCTGATTCTTCGGCGCGTTCGGACTCTCTTATCAGTCCGCCTATAACAACTGTTTTACCATCCTGAATGGTTATCAGGGTATTAGCTGCGCGGTCTCCTATCATCGGCATATCAGCCCGGAACCCCACAAGCTCGGATACGCTTACGTTGACATCAAGAGTTATCTGGTCGCTCCCCGGTGAAACCGAAGGAGTGACTTCCAGCCTAACGCCTTCCTGGACAAATTCAACATTTTCTACAAGCCCCTCGGCCGTCCGCTGTACCGTCCTTATAGGAAGGTCAGTACCGACATGTATATTAGCCGGCATTTTGTTCTGAGTAAGTATTGTGGGCTCAGAAAGTGTTTTTGCCCTGGTCTTGGTGGCAAGAAAATTAAGCAGTCCGTAAAGGCTTACGTCATCCATAACGGCAGAAATGTCAAGAGTAACACCTGACCTGTAGCGGTCTATGGTGCTGCGGCTGTCTATTTCACCCGTAATCGGGTCGTATTCATAGTCAGCAGCCGGATAAGCAGCCCTGCCGCGCTGTATTTCTTCACTGGATTCAAAATCGCTGTGAATTGCCCAGCTTACACCAGTATCTATACCCTCGTCAGCTACGACTTCTATGAGCCGGGCCTTTATTTTTATCTGGGGCTCTCTTATGTCAAGGCTCTGTACTATGAGTTCTATCCTGTCAAGTATATCCGGAGGCGCTGATACTATAAGGGAATTTGTAGTCTCGTCTACCGCTATTGTTGCGTTTTCGGTTTCACTTGCCGTAAGAAGATTACTAAGAGTAGTGTTCATATCTGCAGCATCCCTGTTGCGGACATGGAAGGACTGCCTTTTTACAGGCATATGTTCGCGGGGCATTACCTCAAGTATGTTTACAGAGGTCTGTATTACCACCAGCCCCATTCTTTCAAGAAGAAGAGCAAAGGCTTCGTCAAAAGGGACATCCTTTATCCTCAGGTTAACTCTCCCGGACACTGCGTCGGTAGGGATTATGTTGCGGCCCAGTTTTTGTTCAAAGGCCCTCAGGACTTCCCTGATGTCAGCGTCCCTGAAATTAAAAGACACAGGGTCGCAATTAAGCTCTGTAACAATACTACCGGGAACTACGTCTTTCTTTCTCATTTCTTCAAGCTGACTTTCAAGCCGGGTAATTTCTTCCAGGCGGGCTTTTCTTTCAGCTTCACGCTGCTGGCGCAAGCGGCTTATCTCTTCAATCCTTTGCTGGTGCTCCGGCGTCGGGATATTAGGCTCAAGGCTGAGGCGGACTTTTTCTTGAGGCCTTTCCTTTTCAAGCTGAGTCATTTTATCCTCGGTAAGACTGGCCAGTATCGTTATTTCGTTATCCGTTGAAACTTCATCGTGTATATAATCTTCAACGCTCATATCCAGGACAACCCTGGTTATTTTTGCGGGCGCGCTTTTGTATTGTCCCGAACGGATTCTTTTAATAATTGAACCGGATATATCCGCTTCTCCTTTTTCCCATTCATTAAGGGTATCAACCATCTCAATGACCAGGCGCGGAGGGGCTGAAACTTTAAATACGTGAAATCTTACCCTGCCGCTCGTTTGCATTATAATTCTGGCAGCTCCGGGTGATTTTTCCGAAACTTGCACATTGAGCAGTTTTTCCACGCTGTTTGACTGTCTACCGAAAAGCGCCGGTGCCAACGGCAAAGCAAACAGTATTACAGCTATTATTATTTTTTTCATTTTACTGGCCTCTCTTTTATTGTTTAAGTTCCTGCTAATTGTATTTTACCATCGCGGCGCCGGCAGGCTGATAGTCATTTCGTCTTCGATTATAAGGGTTACTTTATCCTCGCTTACTATTGCAGCTACGCCTGAAACCATCCTGTCGTCTTCATCAAGCAGACGGCCCTGTCTGACTATATAATATTCTCCGGGACCGGAGAGTATTGCGTATTTACTCTTTCTGTCGGACATAATTCCGCTTACTCTTAATCCGGCCAGGTTGAGGTCCCGGGCAAACAGTTCGTCAGCATCCTCGTCACGGGGCCTCGCAGCTGCAGGTGAAAAAGGGTTTCTGTAAACAGACCCGCCGTAAGTATATGCCGGTATTTTTATTTCTTCCGGTTCCTCTATTTCAACAGATGCGGGACGGCGTCTGGGTATATCGCGGGTCTCATCCCGGCGGGTACATCCCGCCATAATTACAATAAAAAACATAATCAGAAAAAGTTTTGCTCTTATATTCATTAATCTATAAAAGTGTACGCAACTATATCAAAATGTGCTACGACATCGCCTTCTTCCGCTCCTGAAAGAGTGAGATTTCTTATTCCGAAAATCCTGTCCATCTGCCCAAGTTCCGCAAAAAAATGACCGAGGGTATGATAATCGTTGCTCAATTCCAGGCGGTAGGGATGCGTCCTGTAATATTCACCGGAACTTACGCCAAGAACGGAAATGGATCTTATTTCCATATCAAAGCGTCCGGCAAGAGCGGTAATTGTTTTGATAAATTCGGGAAGCTCCTCGCTGCGGGGCAGATGCTCTTCGGTTCTCTTAAGATGCTCGGCAAGAATTTCAAACTCCGCTTCAAGAACGTCAAGCTGGTCAGCCCTTGCGCGCATCTCCGTAAGTTCGTTTCTTTTATTCTGCAACTCGTTTTCCGCGGACTGGATATTTCCGCTCATAGGAGCAAAAACGCTGGAGTAAAAATATATGAAGCCGACAACGGCAAGAACGCCGAGAATTATTTTCTGCTGTTTGGTAACTTCACCTACTCCGAGCTCAAGCCCCATCGGATCTCTCCTTAAAATTATACCTGCACCTTAAACTGAAAGTCCGGACTTCTTCGTCTCCGTATGTAGTAGAAGAAAGCCCGGTAAACTGCACCTCTGAAAAATTTTCCGATAGTTCCAGCGCGTTCAGCAAGTCCGCCGCTGCATAATTGTCCCTGGCCATAATACCAAGGGTCAAACTAAGACTTTCTTCTCCTGAACTGGTAGATATTGAATTCAGCCAGACACCTTCGGGAAGAACTACTGCCATATCTTCCATAAAAACAGGAGCAACCAGGCGCACCTGCATAAGGTCTTTTATAACGGTTATTTTTCTGTTAAGTCCGTTTTTCTGGTTTTCTATTTGTCTTACTTTGTCAACGACCGGCCGCAAAGTACGCAGTTCCCTGTCTACCTGGGCTGTTCTGTTTTTTAAAGATCTAAGCTCGGCGGCGCGAGCCATATAAAGGCCGAAGACAACAGCTATAAAAACAATTGCAGCCCCGGCTATAAGAACTCCCTTTTTCTTTTTGGCCGCCTTAGCTTCTACTTCTTTAGGTATAAGATTTATTTTTATCATTCTACTTATTATCGCCTATTTTTCTGAGCGACAGGCCCGCAGCAACCGCAAAAGCGGGACTGGCCAGGTCAATCTGTATTGATTTATCAGAAAGTGAAGCTTTTCCAAGCGGACGAAAAACTTCTACAGGAATGCTGAGGTCTGCATATATAAGTTCCGGAAGAGATTTCATTGCAGCTCCGCCTCCAGAGATTATGATGTTTTTTATTTCTATTCCCTGGGCAGACTGCTGACCGGTAAAATAATCTATGCTGCGCTGCATTTCCGAATTAAGCTCCCTCATTACCGGATACATTGCGCTGTAGGCCTGGGCCGATATATCCCCTGAGCCTTCAGCGCTGCCGTCCTGCGAGCCGCCGGATAATCCGTATTTTTTCTTTATTTCTTCAGCTTTAGCAGTGTCAAGCTGAAGAGAATTTTTCAATGCGCGGGTAAAACTGTTACCGGCAGTGTAAAGGTCCCTGACAACCTTTGAAATGCCGCCTTCAACTATACTTATATTAGTCACGGAAGCCCCTATGTTTACGATCATACTCATTCCGGAATCGGCTTCCTGTGCACCGTTTACCATTTCATAGGCGTTTTCAAGGGCAAAAGCGTCAACATCTATTACTGCCGGTTTTAGTCCTGATTTTTCAAGTATTTCGATTTTTTCACGGATGGTTTCTTTTTTGCTGGCAACGAGGACCGTTTCCATTTTTACCTGATCTTCATCTTCAACATCACCTATAATCTGGGTATCCATGTCAACGTCCTGTATATCAAAAGGAATGTGGGGTTCGGCTTCAAACTGAAGGGTCTTTTCCAGGTCTTCCGAATTCATTTTGGGAAACTTTACAAATCTGACTATTACAGAACTGCCTGAAACGGAAACAGCGGCGTTTTTGGTTCCGAACTTTCTTTTTTTGAGGCATTTTCTGAGGGCTTCTATATAAATCTGCTGCCGTTCTTCGGGGGATTTTTCGGTTATAACCTTACCGCTTATGTCCTCTTCGGCATAATTCACAACGGAAATCCGGCTGCCCGAGGTTTTAAGCTCTAAAACTTTAACCTTGGAAGTCCCCAGATCTACCCCAAGAACGTCTTTTTTACCTGGTAATAATGGGCTCATATTTTATTTCCTGTTTTATTGGTGATATGCTAACACAATTTCATATTTTTTGCAAGGCAAAACTCCGTCTATGAATATGAAAAAAAATTTAACAAAGCAGCCTGGGCGCTGTAACCTTTATTACTACACTTATGCCCGTTTCATCACAAAGAGCCGGAAAATAGTCATAAAATGTTTTGATTATCTTATATCCCAACAACTTTACCTGCTGCCGTATTATACAGCTTAAAGTGTAAACTATGTGCCCGGAATATATCCTTTTTCCCGGTTGTGTTTTTGATTTATTTTAAATTTTAAAAATGGAACCCTTTTGACAAATAAACGTTTCTTTAATATATAAGTATTGATAATCAGTATCATTATTTAAAGAAAAATGAAAAAAGAAGAACAAATTTTAGAAAAATACCTTCAGGAAAATGGCATGAGGCAGAGCAAAAGACGCAATGTTGTTTTGCGCGTTTTTCTAAGTCAAGAAAAACACCTGACGGCTGACGAACTGTATGATACAGTAATGAAAAAAGACCCGTCCATAGGAAGGGCAACCGTATACAGGACAATGAAGGTTCTGTGTGACTGCGGACTGGCAAGGGAAACACAATTTTCCGACGGGATTACGTATTATGAACATAATTATCTTCATAACCATCACGACCACCTTGTATGCAATAAATGCAATACCTTTGTAGAAGTTATTGATGAAAGGATTGAAAAACTTCAGGAACAAATGGCTACAAAAAAAAACTTCATACCCCAAAGCCATACAATGATAATATATGGAATATGCAGAAAATGCGCAGATTAAAAAAAGTAAATATTCCTGTACTGCTGCTGGCCCTCTTTGTCGGTATTTCTATAGGCGCTTCCTTTGTTGCAGCAAGCCGGCACCTGAATCATATAGGCGACGAACATGACCATCCGCTTAATTGTCCTTTAAGGGAGTTCCTGGATATCATAGCAATTTCTTTTGCTTTTGCTGCTGTAGTTCTAATTTCACTTGTTATAAAACGCATTAAATTTAAGGAGATATTCCATTCTTTTATCAGCGCGGCCTTTCACTTGCCGCTTTCCCGGGCCCCCCCGTCAGTTTAACCATAATATTCCAGGAAATCTGGTAAAGCGCCTTTTGACGCTTAATGTAAATTTATATTGACAAATAAGAGGAGAATTATGAATAAAGACAAAATATATAAAATGACAATTGCAGTACTTTTTAGCGCTTTCTTTAGCGCCGGAGCTGCATTGGCGGGGTTTGAAGATCCGCTCATCCGTCGGACTGACACACCTTCTTTTGGCCGCGGAGGAGATTCACCTGTAGGGTCCGGAACTCTTTTCAACCCGGAGATATCCGCGATTTTGGATTTCACTTACGGATGGTTCGAGGAAGATATTCATGAACCAGAAGGGTATGAACTGGTCCATGACCACGGCCACGACCACGCCCACGGCCTTGAGGAGGGTT
>PWMP01000070.1 GCA_003558145.1 Elusimicrobiota bacterium | reverse complement strand
GGACATCTGAAAATCCGGATGGCATTGAAATCACAACTGAGAGCGCTGGTTCTTTTTATGCGGGACTGCTGCTGGCAGCCGCCGGCAGAAAACCCCTGACAAAGACTCTCAAGCTTGAGAAAGCGGGAGTGAAAACAACTAATGGTTTCATAGAACTTGCGGAAAAATTCAAAACGTCAAATCCTGACATCTTTGCCGCCGGCGATGTAATAGACACTCCCATGCTTGCCCATACCGCAACTGCAGAAGGAAAGAAAGCTGCTCTGCAGGCAGCCGGTGAAGATATAAAGGGTATAAATTACGCTATTGTTCCCAGAGTTGTTTTTTCAAATCCCCAGGTTGGTGCAATAGGAATGACCGAACGCCAGGCAAAAGAAGCGGGAATAAAAATTGCCGTTAAAAAGAACTACTTTAAAGCAAATTCCAAAGCTCTGATAAAAGGAGACACGAGGGGCTTTGTTAAAGTTATTTATGATATATCTTCCGGTGCTATACTCGGCGCGGCTGCTGCCGGGCCCGAATCAACCGAACTGATCCATATAATGAGCGCCCCTGTATATAATAAAATGACAATCAGTGAATTTAATGAGCTCATTTTTGCTCATCCCACACTCTCTGAGCTTTTCTCATAAGAATCTCTATTCCAATAGAGTATTTTTGATATAGATACTTATAGCAATTACCTGTTACTCTTGACTTAAGGGCAATAAAATAAGTATATTCTAAAGTCAATAGTAAACAAGAACGCTTATAAATATGATATATCAGAGAATAAATTGAAAGGAAATAAAATGAAAAAAGTAATAGGTATAGATATTGGAGGAACGATGACTTCAATTGCGGTCATGGATGACAACTTTGGCATTTCATCAAAGATTGATTTTCCGACACCACGCGAGCCTGAAGGTTTGGTTGAAAAGACGATAGAGGTTGTAAACAAGATTGATCCAAACAAAGAGCTTTCTTGCGGCATGGCTATTTGTGGCCTCCTGTCACACGATGGAAAGAAACTATATTTTGCGCCAAACTTAAACTGGGAAAACCTGGATCTGCAAGACCTTTTTAAGGGCTTGAACAGAGAATTCACAGCTGTTAACGACGGCTCAGCCGCTGCATGGGGATGTTACATATCCGAAGGAATTGAGAAATCAACAAACCTTTTATCCATTACAATGGGGACAGGAGTGGGCGGAGGCATTGTCATAAATGGAAGCCTCCTTTTCAGCGCTGCAGAAATAGGACATATAAAATTAGATCAGAACGGTCCTCTATGCGGCTGCGGAAGCAAGGGGTGCCTTGAGGCATATATTGGAGGCAGACATATTCCTGCAAGAACCCGAGAATGGACCGGGCTGGATGTATCCTCGGCGGAGAAGCTTTTTAATCTTGCTAAGCAGGGAGAAAAAAAAGCCATCGAAAGCTGGAAGCAGATAGGTTTTATAGCGGGTTATGCACTTTCGGGTGTTGTAAACTTAAATGGTATACAGAAAATAGTTTTAGGAGGCACTGTTGCTTCTTATGCCGGGAGATTTTTTCTTGAAACTATGAAAAAAACCCTGAAAGAAAACCTGATGGCTATGCGTTATCAGGATTGTGAAATAATAATATCTAACTGGAAAAAAGATATGTCGCTTCTGGGCGCTGCGGCTATAATGCTGGTTCACCCTGTTAATATGAATGAATGCAGATTAATAAAAAAACTTTGACAGGTACAGATAATGTAAGGAGTTTATTAAAGGCGAAAAACAATGGCAGAAAAAGAAAAAATAATAGCATTTTTAAGGACCCAACTGGTAAAGTTGTCTAATATTTGTAAAGATATTGAAGGCATTAAGAATGAAATAAGCGAGCTTATAAATGAGCTTGAGGATGAAAGTCGATTGGGCGATCCTGTTACATATGATTTTGGCAACAAAAAAATTAGAAAACTTGAAAAAAACCTTGAAAATACTATTAAAAAATATTTAAAAGGCCTTAAAAATATTCATTCTTCCCTTGAGGGGATGCAAGACAAATCGAGTGCTGAAGTAGATAGTTATATGAAAAATTTCTTAGATGATTAAAAAATATCCTTTCAGTTCTTCTTCTCTATAATAAAAAGGCCAATTTTGTAGTCCCTTTTAGTTCAGGAAAGCCTTTCTTGAAATAACGGATAATACTGTAAATAAGGCATATAATATTCTATTCAGACATAGACCCTGCCGATTTGAAGGCAAAGCGAATATTTAGTAATATACTGGCATGAATATAATGGATATTGCTCAGCTAGGCGGAAAGGAAATCAAACGGCTTAAAGACATTGTATCTGTTCTGGCCCGCTATGGTTTCGGCGAGGCTTTCAGGCATATTCCCCTGCCCGGAAAATTCATTATCCCCGGTACGCGAAAGGAAATTGCTGACCACACCCACGAAGAAAGGCTGCGGATGGCGCTGGAGGAACTGGGGACTACATACATAAAGCTTGGCCAATTCGCATCAACCAGGCCCGACATTGTTCCCCGCAACTATATAAAACAGCTGAGCCTGCTCCAGGACAGCGTCAGCCCCGCGCCCATTGAAGAAGTTGAAGAGACATTTAAAAAAGAGTGGGGTGATGACTGGAAAGAAAAATTCATAACCTTTTTCGAAGAACCCGTCGCATCGGCTTCCATTGCTCAGGTTTACAAGGCAAGGACGCTCGAAGGCAAAACGGTAGCTCTTAAAGTGCTCAGACCCGGCGTAAGGGAAACCGTAAAGTCCGATATAAAGCTTATAAAACTTCTGGCGGAATTTTTAGAAGAAAAAATACCCGAAGCCGCTGATTTTCAGCTTTCGCGCCTGTCGGACGAATTTACAACAACGCTTACCCTGGAACTGGATTTTAAGCGGGAAGCTATTATCCTTAGTGCGATAAAAGAAAACCACAAAGATATGAAAGAAGTAGTAATCCCTTCTGTTCAAAAAGAACTTTGCAGCGAAAACATACTGGCCATGGATTTTATAGAGGGTCTTCCTTTAAATAAGGCGGTAATGACCAGGTCTGAGAAGAAAAAAATAGCTTTGGTCGGCGTGAAAACATTTTTTCGCCAGGCATTAAGGGACGGGCTTTTCCACGCCGACCCCCATCCGGGGAATATGCTTTATACACCGGACGGAAAGATATCCTATCTTGATTTCGGTATGGTGGGAAGGTTAAGCTTTTCAATGAGGAAGCAGCTTATAGACCTGCTGCTGGCTCTTCATTCTTCTCAGTCTGAATGGGTGCTTCAGGAAATACTTTCTATAGGCGAATTCAGGGAAGAGGTGGATAGGGAGACCCTGTTAAGGGAGATAATGGAGATAACCGAGCGATACATTAAAGTGCCCGTCAGGGATATGTCAGTTGGAAAAGCCGCTATGGCTGTAGCCGAGATTATGAAAAAATACAGGATAACCGTTAATCCGCTGTACGCCCTTGTTGCTCGCGCCCTGTCAATGGCAGAAGAAACAGGCAGAATTCTTGATCCTGATATGGATCCCCTTTCAGTACTGGAACCGGAACTGAAAAAAGTATACATGGAAAGGTTTGAACCTAAAAATCTTATTATGTCCGGGCGGCTTACAGGAAAAAGCTTTGGCAGGTTCATTATGGATCTTCCTTATAACCTGGGGCAGATACTGAAAAAACTTAAAACCGGGCAACTGGAAATAGAATTCAGGCATATAGGGCTGGAAGGACTGATAAATACCCTTGACAGACTTTCAAACCGCCTGACTTTCGGCATAATAATCGCGGCCCTAATTGTGGGTTCATCCCTTGTTATACAGATAGACAAGGGCCCGATGTTCTACGATATACCGGTTCTGGGGCTTGCAGGGTTTATAATCGCAAGCGTAATGGGCGTATGGCTTTTGTGGTCAATAATACGCTCAGGAAGACTCTAGAGAAAGGTATGGAAAAAGGAGAAGTTAATATGACAAGTTACGAATGCACAGTATGCGGTTACGTATACGAACCTGAAAACGGCGATCCAGATGGCGATATCCCCGCAGGCACTCCTTTTGAGGATTTGCCGGCGGATTGGACCTGTCCGGTATGCGGCGCCGGCAAAGACGTTTTCGAACCGGTCGGCTGATATTAAATCCCGCCTCCGGTACATAAATTTGAAATTAAAAAGCTAATTAGTTAGTATTAGCACTGTATGGACAGAGAAAAGCTTATAAAATATGTACTGGAAGCCACCAGGATCCTCAGGATGCCCCGACAGAATATAGCAACTTTCGGGGCATCCGATATTAATTATTATTTTCTTTCTAATATAGATGGTTCTACAAAGGTTCGTGAAGGGAAGGTTTTATCGAGAAGGCCTGAAATAATACCTGCGGCCGGTATAAAAGAAATATTTGACGGGTTCGGAGACTATCCCGAAAAATACACTGATGAGATAAGCAGGCAGTTGGGAAAGGACATCAGAGTTATTAATTACAGGTTCAAAAATTCCCTCAAAAATATTTCCCGGGTCAATGAACCGCTTAGAACTGTTTACGAAAGAGTTCTAAAGGAAATAAAAGAAAAAGATTCACAGCGCTCAGCGGTAATAAAGGGAAGTGAAACGGCATGGCAGATTTCGGTAATGAAATTCATAATTGATTATACCATGCGTTCAGCTCCCCACAATATAAGGGAACTTCAGCAAAAAGGAATGTTTCCAGATGAGCAGGGTATTCCGGAATATGTACGGAACAGGATTAAATTCCTTTTCAGAGAGGCCGAAAAAAAACCTGAGGCAATAGATGAACTGGGCCGCTATCTCCATGAAAAGGGACTTTTTGAGCAGTACGAAGATCTTTTTTTTAAACTGTTCAGTCTTTAAACCCCGTGATACTAAAAAGTAATATAAAAGAAAGGAGCTTATATGGTTAAAGGAAGAAGAGCAAAACTTAGAAAAGTAAAGACTCACAAAAGAAAAAAAGCCAAGAAAAAGAACAGACATAAAAAGAAAAAGAGATAAACCGGACGTATGTCAGAAAAAAAACAAAAAGAACTTATTGAAGTCCTTTCGCAGGGCCGCCAGAAAATACTGTCCCAACTTGAAAGGGTAATAGTCGGTCAGAAGGATATAATAGAGCTTATTCTTATATGCCTCTTTTCAAGAGGGCACTGCCTGATTGTAGGCGTACCCGGGCTGGCCAAAACAAAAATTGTAAAAACCCTTGCCGAACTTCTTGACCTGAAATTTTCCAGGATACAGTTTACCCCGGATTTAATGCCTTCGGACATAACCGGCACCGATGTGATAGAACATGATCCTAAGACAGGAAAAAGGGAGTTCCGTTTTGTAAAAGGCCCTCTTTTTGCAAGTGTCGTACTTGCTGATGAAATAAACCGTACGCCGCCCAAGACACAGGCAGCTCTTCTTCAGGCTATGCAGGAATATTCAATTACTGCCGGGAACACCACCTATCCCCTTGAACTTCCGTTTTTTGTCCTGGCAACGCAAAACCCCATAGAACAGGAAGGAACTTATTTCCTTCCCGAAGCGCAGCTGGACAGATTCTTTTTTAATATATACATCGACTATCCCGCTATCAGCGAAGAGAAGGAAATTGTAAAAAAGACTACTATTGGAGAGGAAGAGAAAGTTGAAAAAGTTCTCTCATCAGATGACATAATTAAACTGCAGGACATAGTCCGGCAAGTTCCTGTTTCCGATGAAGTTATTGACTATGCAGTCCGCCTTGTCGGGCACTCGCGCCCCGGAAACGGAGATAAATACATTGATGAATATGTAGGCTGGGGGGCAGGGCCCAGAGCCTCGCAGTACCTTATTCTCGGCAGTAAGGCAAGGGCTATTTTGAGAGGGAACTACAACGTCTCGGTAAATGATGTTAAGTTTCTGGCCGGACCCGTATTGAGGCACAGGATCATACCTAATTTCAACGCCGAGGCGGAAGGAATAGATTCACAAAAAATAATTTCTCACCTTCTGGAAAGTGTCCATTAAGCTTGACGCAGCGCTTTTAAAGAAAATTTCGACTATGACCCTCAGG
>PWMP01000132.1 GCA_003558145.1 Elusimicrobiota bacterium | reverse complement strand
TCATGTTATATTCATAATGGCTACAACCGAGCCGGATAAGGTGCTTAACACTATTTCCTCCCGATGCCAATCGTTTAGTTTCAGGCCGATAAGCGAAGAAAAAATTGTTGAAGCGCTAAAGGAGATAGCCTCTAAGGAAAAAACCAAATATGAGGAGGAAGGAATTCGCATGATAGCCCGCTCTGCGGGCGGGTCAATGCGCGATGCTCAAAGTATAATGGATCAGGCTCTTTCTTACGGTTCGGGCAAAATAACCTCAGAAGAAACGGCAGAGCTTCTTGGCATTATACCCGGCCGCTTTCTTTTTAAACTTTCAGGCTATATTAAAGATGAGAACCCTGCTGAAGCTTTAACTTATTCGGCACAGTTGTATAGCGAAGGCTGCAGCCCCTCCCGCTTACATCAGGATCTTATGTTTCACTTCAGAAACCTGATGATGGCGAAGGTTTTTCAAGGGGATTCTTCAGCTCTGGGGTTTGATGAAGATTACTGTAATAGGCTTAGTAAGTCCGCGGAAGGCTTTGATAAAGAGAGACTTCTATGGATAACCGATTTTCTTGAAAAAAATACGTACAGGATAAAACACTCCGAAGTTCCCCGGGTTGTAATGGATACAATCATTTTTAAGCTGTGTGAAAAATTTGTCAGCTTTGAAGATATAATAAAAGCTTCCTCCGGATATAGCGGCAAACCTCCTGTTGATGATAAGGATGAGAAACCTTTAACAACAACGGTGGTTAAACAAGAAGAAAAACTTGATGATTATAAATCTCCTTCTCCACCTGTTTCGGAAATGAAACCACCCCGGCCTGGCGGCAAATGGGAAGAAATACTTAAACTTGTCAGAAGAAAATCACATCCTCTTTATCACACGCTGAAAGACGCGCGCACCGGACTTAAAGGCAATACGGTAACAGTTATATATGACAATCCGCTTAAGATAAGTAAGGAAAAAGAACAGATTTTAAAGGAAAAAATTCGTGATATACTGGGAAAAGATTATAGTCTTTCCCTTAAACAAGCTCCGGCAGCGCCGGAAAAAAAAACGGAGTACACGGAAATTCAGGTAAAAAAGAGATTTGATCCGCTTGAAATAGAGGAAGAAGAACCTGCCGTTTCGGATATAATAAACATTTTTGACGGTCAGATAGAAGAACAATACAGAAGGGAGAAAGAATAAAGTATGGATATAAAACAGCTTATGAAGCAGGCGTCGGCCATTAAAAAAATTCAGAAAGAAATAAAAAACAGTCTTGTCAGTGATGAATCCGGCGGGGTAAAACTTTCAATAACCGGTGACGGTAAAGTGAAAGAGTTTAAAATACCGCAGGAAACTTTTACGGCAGACCGAAAGGAACTGGAAACCTCCATAAAATCGGTTATAGAATCCTGCCTTAAAAAGCAGAATCAAATTCAGCAGCAGAAGGCAAAAGAAGCTATGGGCGGCATGGGCGGCCTTTCTGGACTGATGGGCTGATATGCATCATCTTCCCGAATCGTTAAACAAACTTATTAACGCGCTTTCCCGTCTTCCCGGAATAGGAGGCAGGACTGCTCAGCGCCTCGCCTTTCATATAATCAAATCGCCGCCAGAGGAAGCCGGCGAGCTTGCCGGTGCACTTACGGAAGCCGTTGAAACAATAAGGCCCTGCAGCATATGCGGAAACTTCACAGACAGACAGGTATGCCGTATATGCGAATCCCCACGTAGAGATGCATCTACAGTATGTGTTGTTGAAAACCCCCAGGATGTTCTTGCGATAGAGCAATCCGGGCGCTACAGCGGCCTTTATCATGTTCTTATGGGGGCTCTTTCTCCACTGGACGGTATAGGTCCCGGGGACTTAAAAATCAAGGAACTTACGGAAAGAGTAAAAAAAGGGGGAGTTAAAGAAATAATTATTGCAACCGATCCTAACGTTGAAGGAGAAGCAACTGCAGAGTATATAAAAGAAGTACTGGAAAATTTCAAAGTTAAGGTAACGCGGCTTGCTTACGGCATCCCAATAGGAGGCAATCTGGAATATGCGGATGGTCCAACTTTGGGGCGCGCCCTGGAAGGCCGCCGGAGCTTTTGACATAATATTATAATTTATATATATTAAACCAATCATGAAAAAGAACGGAATACTAGAAATAAGATTTCACGGAAGAGGCGGCCAGGGGTCAAAAACTGCCTGTATGCTTTTAGGAGAAGCAGCTCTTGAAGGCGGCAAATACGTGCAGGCTTTCCCTGAATACGGACCCGAAAGAACGGGAGCCCCCGTAAAGGCATTCACAAGAATAAGCGATGATGAGATAAGGATACATTCAGGGGTTGTAAGCCCGGAAGTAGTAGTTGTTCTGGACCCATCCCTCATCGAATCCCAGAATGTCCTGGACGGACTTGAAGATTCCGGAAAAATTATAATAAACACCGAAAAAAGCCCTGCCGAAATGAAAAAAGAACTCAAATCTACCCAAAACTGCCTTGTTTACACCGTTGACGCCACAGGGATAGCTCTTGATACACTTGGGCGTCCGGTTATGAATGTCCCCATGCTTGGCGCTCTGGTTAAAGTTACGGGTGTTGTAGACATAAAAGTATTAAAAGAAAAAATAAGATCGCGTTTCGAAGGAAAAATTGTACCTTCAGCAGTTGAGGCAAATTTAAAAGGGATAGAAAGAGCGGCGGAGGAAGTAAAACATGAGTGAAAAAGGCTGGAAAGAATTAGAAATAGGCGGTAGAATCACCGAAGCCGGCAACGCCGCCAAATATAAAACAGGCGACTGGCGGACATTCCTGCCTGATGTTGACAGGGAAAAATGCATAAATTGCCTTCAGTGCTATCTTTACTGCCCCGACATGGCCATAGAGGCGAAAGCGGACGGCACTCTTGGAAAAATAGACCTGGACTATTGTAAGGGTTGCGGCATTTGCTCTAATATCTGTCCGGTTAAATGCATTGAAATGAAAAAAGAAGAAAAATGACAAAGAATTTTATAAAACCACTTACTGGAGCCTCAGCGGTCAGCGAAGCGATGCGCCAGATAGACCCTGACGTTGTTGCAGCGTACCCCATAACACCCCAGACCGAAATTGTTATGAAGTTTTCTCAGTTTGTGAATGATGGTAAAGTAAATACTGAATTCGTTCCTGTTGAGTCAGAACATTCTGCTATGTCGGCCTGTGTTGGTGCCTCGGCAGCCGGAGCAAGAGCTATGACAGCGACCGCCTCTGCGGGACTTGCCCTTATGTGGGAGATACTATACGTTGCCGCCTCAAACCGTCTGCCGATTGTGATGCCGGTTGTCAACAGGGCGCTATCAGCTCCCATAAATATACACTGTGATCACTCGGACACAATGGGCGCCAGGGATTCCGGATGGATACAGATTTACTGCGAAAGCGCGCAGGAAGCCTACGACAATGTAATAGCTGCGGTCAGAATAGCAGAGCACGAGAAAATATTACTCCCGGTAATGGTATGTCAGGACGGATTCATAACCAGCCACGCTATGGAGCGCGTGGACATTCTGGAAGATGAAAAAGTTAAAAAATTCGCAGGAGAACTGAAACTTCCTTTTCCGCTTTTAGACACAGACAATCCTGTTACCTACGGACCCCTGGATCTGTTTGACTACTACTTTGAACATAAAAGACAGCAGTCAGAGGCTATAAGTCATGTTTTTGAAGTAACTGACAGTATTTACAAAGAATTTGAAAAAATTTCTGGAAGAAAATATAACCGGGTTGAAACATATAAAATAAAAGACGCCGAAACAGCAATAGTAGCGCTCAATTCAACAATAGGAACTGCGAAAGATGTAGTGGACGCTCTCCGAGAAAAAGGAGAGAAAGTCGGACTTTTATTCCCCAGGATGTTCAGGCCCTTCCCTGCAGAAGAAATTGCAGAAAAACTTTCGGGGCTGTCAGCGGTTGCCGTACTTGACAGAAGCGAGACTTTCTCAGGTACAGGGGGACCAATGCTGGCGGATATTAAATCAGCACTTTATGAAAAAGAAAGCAGGCCTACTATACTTAAGTATATATACGGACTTGGCGGAAGGGAAATCAACCCTGCTCAGATAGAGCAGGTATTTTCCGATTTAAAAGAAGTGAAGAAGGGAAAAAAGGTAGAACAAGTAGTCTACCTGGGAGTAAGAGAATGATTAAATTTGCAGCAAAGCTACTTGCAGTCCTTATGATTTTTGCCATTGCAGGTTGCGGCACTAACGACGATGAAATGACAACTGATTTATCTAATGAAGCACTAATAGATATAATGGCGCATTCTTCCTATTTAAGCATGGAACTGCAGGAGGACTATCAGGTTGATCCGGAAGGAACGATAGATGAATTTCAGTTTAGAATGGAAGAAGTTGCGGATTCTCACGGCGTAACTCTGCAGCAGTTGGAAACTAATCCTGCCTATGAAGAGCAGTGGAACACTATAATGACGGACCCAGATTTGCAACAGCAATTTCATGGTAGAATAAACGATTTGCAGGAAAACTAAAAGTCAAAATAAATAATGAAACTGAACATTAAAGAATTTCCGAAAATACCTGAAAGGCTTGGATCCGGTCACCGTCTATGTTCGGGATGTGGGGCGCCAATTGTGGCAAAAATGGTTCTTATGGGAACAAAAGACCCTGTTGTTGTAACGAACGCTACCGGATGTCTTGAAGTTGCCACAACAATATTCCCGTATACGGCCTGGAAAACTCCTTTTATTCACAGTGCGTTTGAAAACTCAGCTTCCACTGCTGCCGGCGTTGAGGCAGCATATCAATCTCTTAAAAGACAGGGAAAAATAAAAAGGGAAATCAAAATACTTGCAATAGGTGGCGACGGGGGCACCTATGATATAGGCCTTCAGGCACTTTCCGGTGCGCTTGAAAGAGGGCATGACTTTGTTTATCTTTGCTATGATAACGGCGCCTATATGAATACAGGTGTACAGCGTAGCGGATCTACTCCCAGAGGCTCTTCAACTACGACATCTCCGGCCGGCGAAGCAGTTCCCGGAAAGCAGCAGTTTCCAAAAGATTTGACGGCCATATGTGCTGCCCACAAAATACCTTATGTTGCTCAGGGAGCTATTTCCAACTGGAAAGACCTTATAACCAAGGCTTCAAAAGCTTTTGCCGTAAAGGGGCCTGCGGTACTGAATGTTCTTTCCCCTTGCCCCCCCGGATGGAAACACGCCGACGATCTTGCAGTAGAAATATCCGACATAGCAGTTAATTCAAAGATATGGCCTCTTTATGAAATTGAAAACGGCCAATGGCGGATAACATACAAGCCCAGAGACAAAAAAATCCGTCCGGTAGAAGATTGGATTAAAATGCAAGGCCGGTTCAGGCATCTTACAAAAAAGGAAAATCATCATATTATTGAAGAAATACAACAGTGGGCAGATGAAAATTGGGATCGTCTTGAAAGAATGGAAAAGGCAACATCAAGCGAAGGAGGCTCGGAATAAAAAAATATAATGATAAAAATTTTTAAAATTCTTTCTCTCCTTACTGTATTAGCTTTACTTTCCTCCGGCTGCGGTTTTCTCCCAGGTTTTTCTTCTTCAGGAACTCCAAGAAATATTTATCTAATAAGAATTTATTCTTCTGTTGCAGATGAAGATGTCCCAATCGTAAAACCCGGAGATTCCATAGAGCTCACAGCAAATGCATATGACAGTAGGGGAAATAAAGTAAAGTTTTCTCCTATATGGAAAGCGGATGTGGGTTCACTTGACCCGGAGGAAGGCGAAAATGTTGTTTATACTATTCCTTCGGCCGCAGAAACAGGATTAGTCTTCGTTACTGCTTCAATAGGAGAATTAAGAGATACAATAATTATTGAAGTACAGCGCTAAGTCTGTACTAAGCGGTTTACAAATCAAAAGTAATTTTGTATATTCTCTTAACTTTTGAACTGCCAATTTCACATCTAGTTCCCCGGTAACTCAATTGGCAGAGTGAGCGGCTGTTAACCGCTAAGTTGTTGGTTCGAGTCCAACCCGGGGAGCCACATTG
>PWMP01000224.1 GCA_003558145.1 Elusimicrobiota bacterium | reverse complement strand
CAAAACTGGGCAGGCCCTCTAAAATGGATAAAAAAGAGAAATTGAGACGTAAGAAAAAGCAGAACAAAAGGTTAGAGGTGGAAGGAAAATTCGGGCTGGCGAAAATGAAATTCGGAATGAATAGAATAAAAATGGGGACATCCGATACGAGCAAAGGGCACATCGCTCTGATAGCCATAGCTATAATTATTGGGCAACTTTTGCCAAATATTTTTGTCCAATTTGCCAATTTACTCATGTATCCATGGCTAAGGAGAGCAAAAAATTGTCTCATCAGACACATCCATGTAGAATTTCAAAATTCACAGGTCAGAATGACCTTACAGATACCAAAATTTCGCGCCACAGCTGTATAACTTTTTAGCAGACCGTAATTAATTTAAAGTAACCTCACCATTACTTTTAAAGACAGCTCTTTAATCGATTAATCCTTCAATATAGCATAAGCAAATGTAGATAACGGTTGAAAAGTGTACCACAATTCAATTGAAAAGTGTACCAGCAAAGGTAAATTTTTTTGGGTTGAGGATGGATTAAATCAAGAGTAATTTTCATGAGATTTTAATCTGTAAGATTTTCCGGTCATGTCGAGTGTTATAGCGTTATGAATGAGTCGGTCGACCATAGCTGCAGTGAGGACCTTATCCTGGAATAATTCATTCCATCGGTTAAAGCCAAGGTTAGTGGTGATGATAGTAGATTTGCGGGAAGCCCTAAGAGAGAGGTGAGTAAAGAGTAATTCTGCAGCTGCTTTGTCGAAGGACACGTAGCCAAATTCATCACAAACAACGAGGTCGTATTTTTCAAATCTTGATTGTAATGAGCGAAGGGTCCTTTCGGATTTAGCTTCTTGGATTTGTGTAATCAGCCTGGGGACACTGGTAAAGAATACGGAATAATCCTTGTGACAGGCTTTGATTGCCAGGCCAATAGCAATGTGAGTTTTTCCGGTGCCGGGGTTACCGGCCAGGATGAGGTTCCTACCTTGGTCTATAAATCTAAGGGATGCCAGGGCCGGGAGTTTTTCCTTAGCCTGAGGTGGCAGGGCGTCTTTGTCGAGGTCTTCAAGGTTTTTGATAAATGGGAGGTCAGCCCTTTTCAGACGTTGTTTGCGCCGGTTTACAATTCTGTTTTCATACTCACGGATCATTAGGTTTCTGAGGAACAGATCATAAGGGAGATTCTGTTCTGTTGCCTGCTGAGCGCAAGTTGCAAAATGGGTTCTGAAGCAGGGTAATCTGAGTACTTTTGCATAGTACTCAATTTCCTGTTTGATTTTTGAATCCTGGTTCATTGATAAAGTTTTAGTTGATTTTAGAATAGGTTCTGATAATCGTTAAGTTGCTGATTGCAAGACTGTAGAATAATACTGGAAAGTTCACACTTGTGGTCATTTACCGGGACAGGATTATGGCAAGTATGATTGGCTTGAAGTTGGCATTTTATGTAGTCAAAAGATAGGTTGATATGGGGCGCCTTGTCAAGGATTTCTTTGATAGCCGGTCCCACTGTGTCCAAGCTCATGGCCGAGTCAGCCAGGTAATTGAGAATTTTTACGAACTCAGCGGGCTTATTTCGAAAGTGGTTGTTAAACAAATCTCTGGCAATGGGTGAGGCCTGATGCAGGGCCACTGAATTTGCAACAGCGCCTGGCTTGGTGAGTAAAGTGAGTCTGTAGTGTTCCAAAGTCAGGGACCATTTATTATTCCCAATGAGTCTGTGGTGTTTAGCCAGCAATTGGTCCTTTAGGTCATAAATGAATATTTGATTCGGGTATATCTTCACCTTCACAGTGTCCTCAGCCCAGTAGTCAGGGACTGAATAATGATTGTTTTCCACCTGAATGGCAGAGTACTTTGAGACTTTGTAGTAGTCGATCAAGGCCACTTCATAAGCAGATGCAGGAAGTGCACTCAGGTAGTTGCGCTCCTTTTCAAATCTCTGCATATTGGTAAGTTGATGTCCGCTGGAAATACGACCATTCAGTTCTATTACCGTATCGGTTAATTGTTTGGTTGCCTGCTCAAGGGAGCCAAAGTGATAGATTTCAGAAAATGCTTTCCTGCGTACATACTCCACACTTCTCTCGACGTGCCCCTTTTCATTGCCCTTTCTTGCATTACAAAACCGAATATTGAAAAGGTAGTAACTGCTTAACTTCAGGAGATCTTCGGTAGGCACTTTGGATTTATTGACTGAGATGAATTCTGCAACTGCAGTCCTCATGTTGTCATATACAATCTCCTCAGGCACCCCACCGATTTCATGGAAGAAAAGGACGTGAGCCAAAAGAAATGAGACCATATCCTGCCTTTCAAACAAATATGCCCACCTCCTGTTGCTGTAAGGCATGGAGAATACTGCGAGGTTCAGTTTCGTAAGTTCACCATCAATGTAAACCTTTACATGTCCCCAATCGAATTCAACGATTCGTCCGGGAGGGTGGTGCTGTTTAATATACTTTTCTTTGCGCCTCCTGGTCTCTTTTTTGACAAACTGACTCACCGTAGTATATCCAATATCAAAGCCTCTCTTGGTAAGTGCTTCATGCATGTCTGTAGCACACATACATTGCTTGCGCATACGATTACTGATCTTGTGCTCATTGTCCTGAATATACCCTCGCAGGATAGCCTGGATTTGCTCTGTGAGCTTCCGGGGCTTCCTATTGGAGCTGTCATACTCAGGGCTACCTACCACTCCTTTACTACTTACCAGGTTACTCCCAGTCTCCTGTTTAAACTTCTCAATATGAGAGCTTACGGTTTTACGATGTAAGCCTGTCTCCCGGCTGATTTGCCTTATGGACATACCCTTCTTGAAGTAGTCCAGTATAATCTGTTGTTTCTGTACCATTGTTATCATCTTTAAAGGTGACTAATTGCTGGAAATTTCCAGCAATTAGTCCCTTATTAGGTGGTACACTTTTCAACTGAAACACTGGTACACTTTTGAGTTGAAACTAACAGCAAACTTTAGCCAAACGTTAACAGATTTAATAATAGCTAAGAAATAGTTTAGTATCACCTTCCCATGTTATTTCGGCCGGATAATAATTGTTTTGCCACCAAGAGGTATAGAAGTAAAAATAGTGTATAACTCTGTTTGCATTAAGATCCCAAACATTAATTCTAATAGAATTATTGCCTGTGTATGTTAATCCATGAATATTGTTTGAACCAGAAAATAGATCTCCTGGGAAGGTGAAAGTAAATGGAAATGAATTAACAGTATAAGCTTTGGTACTTCCCACATAATTCCCATTGTATCTAATTTCCAAATATAATAATTCCCCACTGTGATTACTATTGTTTAGATTGACTCTAAAATTATTAATGTTTAAACCAATTGGGGGACCATAAATTTCAATATTGCTGATCTGAGTTTTTTCATAATCTGAACAAGAACCAGTAAGAGTTACTGTATAGATACCAGGGTTAAGATATTTTTTCGAAGGATTAAATCCAGTGGAATAAGTATCATCGCCAAAGCTCCAGTTAAAATCGGGTATATGCTGTGAAAAGTTTCTAAAGTTTATTAATGCAGGGGCGTGGAAATTATTGTTTTCCGCAAAATAATCGAAATACAAATTTGGAACATAGCTATCTTGCAAATATATATCGATAGATTTTTCATGAGACCCTATGTTATTTGTAATGGTCAAAGTAATCGTGTAATGCCCGCTTAGTTCATAATAATTGGACGCAGGGTATTCGCTAGAAGTATTGCCGTCGCCAAAGTTCCAAAAGTAAGACTCATCTCCGGTTAAGTTATAAACCTTCTATCGTGAAAAAAATCCAAAATGGAGGTTCACAAGAATATATATTGTGGTTAATTTGCTCAATTATTGGACCATAAATGCAAGAGCCATCATCCTTTTCAGCTAAGGCGTTATAGTTGGCTGCATTAGGATCCATACAACCTTTCTCTTTGGAACAAGAAGTTAAAAACAATGAACAGCTAATCAAGCTCAAAACACACCACATATAAATATTCATAATTATTATATTTATGACTTTGATTATCATTAATTTAAGTTTAAAATAGCCGTTACTCCATATTTTTGAAGTTTCACTAAGGCACAACAAAGATAAGTGTTTCTTGAGTTTATACCAAAATTTTATCAAATTTATTATATTTTGCAAGTACCTTATCTTCAAAAGTCAAGAGGAGTAAAATAGCTAGAATACTTTTGCAAAAGGAGACCTAACGATTAGGTAGTACTAAAAAAATAAATCACCATTTGGGTTATTAGAAACAATCTAGAATGACAAAGACAGAAACTTCTGGAAGACTTGTTGACTGATTTGGAGGTATTGATTTTTTCAGGGCTTCCATTAACGAGAATCACAATACAATCAATGAAGCTATACAAAGCTAATTAGGTGTGAGGCAAAAGCAAGCCAAGTATTCTATCATTGATATGTTACTCACCTCATGTCCAATGTCAGGTTGGCGGAGGCTTTATAGAGGGTTTTCATGCCATGAAAGTGCCAAGTTCCTCGGGTCATTATGAGAAAAATCGATCCCCGGCTATTTTCTGTAAATTGATGTCTCAGTTCAGTGAGCATCGCAATGTACATACGGTTAAGGATGTAGATAAGGGGAAGTTTTACAACTATTGTTTTAATGGACGGCTCAATAAACTACTAATCGACTTGGCGTATATGTTTGATTCTCAAAATCTGAGCGCCGACCTTATAGATTACGATCACACTAAAATAAGAGCCAGCAAGACAGATTCAAAAATCTGTTACAAAGGCAATGGGTATTATGCGTCGGTATTTTCCGAAAAAGACAACCCAATATATGGGTCCATGCAGGATGGAAATGCTGTGTCAGGTAAAGAACTTTTTGTAATTCTGGGCTCGGGGTTAAGACACCTCGGTTTAAAAGGCAGAAAATTCAAGATATTTCGAGCCGATGGTGCTTCGTACTCAGCCAAGGTGATTGACACGATCCTTTCTAATTGCCCATATTATGTGGTCCGTGCAAAAAGATCCGATGAACGACAAAAGGCCTTATGTCTGAAAAACTGTGAACAAAGGATTATTAATCCGGCGCACAAACCCCTTGGGCAGCCTAATCACCATTTCCTCGTGATTGTACATAAGGACAAATTTGCAGGCAGACCGTGCAGGAGAATATATTACAGCAGAGTCAATGATCGTCCCCGGATTTATTCTCTGAGATATCAATCCATGAAATCATTACCAACTTGCACGAGGAGAAGTACCCAATTGAAAAAGTCATTAAAATGTACCAACAAAGAGGAACATCAGAGCGCTTGTTTGACGAACTGAAAAATGATTACAATGCAGCAAACCCAACGATGTCCGGTATCTTCTATAATTTGTCATGCCTGATCGTATCCTGCATTTCCAAATTAATAATAACAGCATTCAAAAGGAAAATGTGCACACTCACAAGAGGCTACATCAAAGCTCAATACCGACTCAAGAGGGTTACAATGAAAATAATTGCGCTCCCTGCCGTACAGGTTAGTCACTCTCGAAGAAAAATTTAAAGGATATTCAGCAAGGACAAGAGAATTGATTCAATCGTTCAGTGGGCTAATTTACAATAGCCCTCGCCAAAAATAATTTTTCTATCAGGTTGCCCGGCAAATCCCTAGATACCTATGTGCCAATAAAAATACGGGACAATTTGTTGGGTTCCAGAACGATATTTGGCTCAAAATGATCATTTTTCCAACATCGCAAAACTTTCCTGAACTTAATCTGGGGAATCAAGCCGAAATTTTTGGAAACAATCTAACGGACACCCACCCTTTATCCGTTAATTTGATAGACTTGCGAATTTGAGGTTATTCACTTTTAAACATAATATCTCTAAATTAAAATTGATATTATGCATAAATATTCATTCAGATTTCCATACCCCCAAATATTTTACTATCTTTGCTCACAACCATCTCCACTCAAATCCCAGGTGGCGGTGGTCCAGGAAAGATTTTTTAAACAACAACACCAATATTATGAGACTTAAATTGCCCTCT
>PWMP01000140.1 GCA_003558145.1 Elusimicrobiota bacterium | reverse complement strand
TGTTTTTATACTTTTTTTTAAGAAGAAACAGCGCAACAGCCGAATCAACCCCCCCGGAAAGCCCCACTGCAACTTTTTCCACTATTTCCTTTTATATTCCTCCGCCGGAAGTATAGTCATTGTTGCTGCCGTTTGAGAATTCGGCAAGTATTTCCTTTTTCTTTTCTTCCATAACCCGGTCTATATGAGATTTGACTCCTTCCAGGTTTTCAAGGTTTTTAATTCTTTCTTCAAGCTTGTCCTGCTCTTTTATAACGTATTTAACTGCATCCGCGACCGGATCGGGCAGTTTTCCGTGTTCCAGGGCTTCAATGTCGCGGCCGGTGAATCCCAGGCCTATTTTTGCCGGAACCCCTACAGCAGTAGCGCCTTCAGGAACATCCGTTACCACAACAGCGCCAGAACCTACCCTGGCATTATCTGCAATTTTAACAGGCCCCAAAACTACCGCGCCGGAACCTATAACAACATTATTTCCGAGTGTCGGATGTCTTTTTTCTTTTTTAGTTGATGTGCCTCCCAAGACTACACCCTGGTAAACAAGGCAGTCCTCTCCTGTCTGAGTCGTTTCTCCGATAACAACTCCGGTACCATGATCTATAAAAAAACGCCTTCCAAGCTGTGCGCCCGGATGTATTTCAATACCTGTAAGAAACCTGGAAAAATGAGAAATAAGGCGGGCAACAACATATTCCCGCCTTTTATAAAACCAGTGTGCAATCCTATGAAGCCATACCGCATGAAGCCCCGGATATGCCAGAAGAACTTCCAGTACAGTCCTTGCCGCGGGATCACGGTCAAAAACCGTCTGTATATCAGCTTTTATTGTCTTTATTATCTTTTTCATCTTTTGTTCTGCACCTGTAATCATCAATAGCTTTTTTGAGTGCTTCTTCTGCCAGCACCGAACAATGCATTTTTACTTTAGGCAAACCGCCAAGAGCCTCTGTAACGGCCATATTTGAAACTTTTTCGGCTTCATCAACAGTCTTTCCTATTACCATTTCGGTAACCATAGAAGATGTAGCTATTGCCGCTCCGCAACCGAAAGTCTTAAACTTTGCATCTGTGATAACGTCTTTGTTATCTACCTTTATATAAAGCTCCATTATATCTCCGCATACCGGGTTTCCGACGTGGCCAACACCGTCAGGATTTTTTATTTCACCGACATTTTTCGGATTTGTAAAATGCTCCATTACTTTTGAAGAATATTGCTCCATTATTTTTACTGCCTCTCCAGCGGCGACATCTTCCTTAGCCTCTCTATAACAGGAGGCAGTTTTTCAAGAAGATAGTCTATTTCTTCCTCTGTAGTGTACTTACCCATAGAAAACCTTATAGAACCCTGCGCAGCGACAGGATCAACTCCCATCGCCTTAAGAACATGTGACGGTTCAAGCGAGCCTGAAGTGCAGGCCGACCCCGTAGAAACCGCTATTCCATCCATATCAAGCATCATTATGATAGATTCTCCTTCAACATTATTAAAACTTATATTGACTGTATTTGAAAGTGTTTTTTCAGCGTCAGAATTTATCTTAATATTTTTTATTTTTTCTTTTACTCCTTTTATAAGCTTCAATTTTAATTTTTCCAGTATATCATTAACCTCATCAATTTTAGATACTGCAATTTCGGCAGCACACCCGAATCCCGCTATACCGGCCACGTTTTCGGTACCGGGGCGTACATTTTTCTCATGGTGACCGCCCGATACCAGGTGCTTAATTCTAACACCCTTTTTAATATAAAGAGCGCCGATGCCTTTAGGACCGTTTATTTTATGAGCTGAAACCGAAAGAAGGTCAACACCCAATTCCTTTACGCTGAATTTAAGTTTTCCAAGTGCCTGAACAGCATCGGTATGAACAATGATATGAGGAAACATTGATTTTACAGCAGAGACAATTTCACCCACCGGCTGAACGGTACCTGTTTCGTTGTTTGCAAGCATAATACTGACAATAGCAGTATCTTCGGTCAATTCTTCTTTTAACTGATTTATATCAACTGTTCCATTTTTATCAACCCCTATGCGGGTAACCCGGTAACCCTCTTTTTCAAGTTCGTTAAATATATTGTAAACAGCATGATGCTCTGTGGCAGAAGTTATTATATGTTTTTTTGATGTAGTTTTGAGATATCCCCTTACCGCAAGGTTATCGGATTCGGTTCCTCCTGATGTGAATATTATCTCTTGCCCATCACACCCTAACGTTTCGGCAACACGCCGGCGGGCTTTTTCAACAATATTCCGAGCTTCAACTCCGAACTGGTGCAGGGAAGACGGATTTCCGTAAATATCAATAGCAAATATCATTTCTTTCTTCACCTCATCGGAAACAGGCGTCGTAGCATTATTGTCAAGATATACCTTCATAATTTTTATATACTGAAAGTTAGTTTATGTTCTAACTCCCCTCCCATTTTATCTCTTGCCGTATCGCAAAGGTCTTTGAGTGTAGTTTTCTCTAACATTTCTTTTATTTTAATTGACAACGTTTCCCACAGGAACTTTGTTGTACACATCTTATAACGTTTGCATTCTCCTTTGGTGACACAATGAACGGTTGCTATCGGCCCTTCTACTGCCTCAATAATTTCAGCTATATTTATATCCGAAGGGTTTTTCATAAGACGGTAGCCTCCGCTTCTGCCCCTTATGCTGGTTACAAGTTTTTTCTTTTTAAGTTTCAAAAAAAGCTGTTCAATATAGTTTGCGGAAATCCCTTCCTGTTTTGATATTCTTGAAACAGGTACAGAATCCTCAGAACTGTGAATTGCAAGATTCAGCATACATCTTACGGCATATCTTCCCCTGGTTGATATTTTCATAAATTTACCTCCAATTTTATTGGGTAATATATTAGTAACTTAACAATAATTTGTCAATTATAAAGATATAAAGATATGGTTTGTAATATTGATCTATTATCAGGTGAAAACCTGGATATGCAGAATATTTGATTTCTTTTACAGGTTAAATACCTGCCAGAATTAATATTGCGAGTATTACCCCAACAGCCAGGCCGGCTGTAGCGGCGTGTCCATTAGTTCTTTTCTGAGCACCGGGGATAAGTTCGTGACAGGTTATGTAAAGCATAGCGCCTGCGGCAAAACCAAGCCCTATACTCAACATCACGGGCGAGGTTTTTCCCACCCAGCCCCCTATAAGAGACCCCAACCCCATTGGAACTCCGGCCAGAGTTGTATACCACAGAACTTTTAAGGGGCTTATTTCAGCGGCAGACAGCGGTATTGCCATAGCCATCCCCTCTGGAATATTATGAAGGGTCAATATAAGTGCTATGGTAATTCCCAGTACGGGCTCTCTGGCAAAACTTGTCCCGATGGCAATTCCCTCAGGAAAATTATGAAGCGCTATACCTACTCCCAATAAAACGCCGACCCGGATAAGAGAACTCTGGCAACTCAGGTTTTCATCTGATATTTCCTTATGAGGGAGAAAATTGTCAAGGGCCATCATAACTAAAACGCCCAGCATAATACCCAGGGAAGCAAGGGTAAGCCCCCCGTCTTCTATGGCGTGAGGAATAAGCTCCTTGAAGACAACTGCCAGCATTATTCCTGCCGCAAAACCCAGCAGGCTGCTAATCGGCAGTTTAAGTTTCCTGTGAGTAAAAACAGCTATAAGGCCGCCGCCTGCCGTACCGGCAATTCCTGCTGCCAGCCCCAGAGCAAACACTCTAAGTATATACATTATCTATAACCTTTCTTTTTTTTCTCAATACCGCAGCTCCGGCACAGCCCGAAAATATCAAGCCTGTGGCTTGATGGCTTAAAGCCATGCTCGGCGCATAATTTTTCCTGCATTTCTTCAATCTGCCCGCTGTAAACCTCAATATATCTGCCGCATCCGGTGCATACAAGATGGTCGTGATGGGTATTTCCGAATTTCACTTCATACCTTCTTGTCTTTTCACCCAAATCAACTTCACCCGCCACACCGGATTCGTTAAGCAGCTTAAGAGTCCTGAATACTGTCGCCCGTCCCGCAGAAATCTCTCTCTCTTTTAACAGTTCGTAAAGCTCGTCTACACTAAGGTGACGGCCGGACTGCAAAAAAACCTCGGCTATATCCATTCGCTGCCTGGTTATCTGAAGATTTTTTTCATCTATATATTTTCTAAACTTTTTTATTGCCTTAGTCATTTGAATATGAATTTCAATTTCATTGATATTATAAAAAATACAAAGAAAATGTCAAATTTTAAAGTTTATCAGGATTTCTCTGTCAGAATCCGGCGCTAAGTGTAAGCCTGTGTGTATTTCCCAGCTCACCCATAGGCGCATATGCATAATCCAGGCCCAGGCCTGACCTTCTAAAACCTATTCCCGTGCCAAGGCCCGCTACTGCCCCCAAAACATTAGTGTCATATCCATACTTATATCCCGCCCTTAGCGCAAATGTTTCAGCAATCCAGTACTCGGCGCCCAGCGACGCGTACAATATTTCATCAACTATATAATGGTTAAGGTCCAAAGCCCCGCTCAGGCCTTCAAGGGGTGTCCTGTAAGCGGCTCCCGCCCTCACGCCAAGGGGAAGGGGGTCTTCTTTTTTATCATATTTTACAGGCATACCTATGTTCTGCAGGCTCAGTCCGAACGCAAAAGAATCGGACAAAGGATAATATGCCCCCAGGTCCGCCATAGCGCTGAAAGCGCTCTTATCGTCAAGAGTCAGGTAAATAATTTTAAGGGATATTCCCAGGTCCAGGTTTTCAAGGATTGAAGGCGCGGCATTCTTCCATGCTTTAGACACGGCAAACATAACGTCCGAAGCCCCGAAGTCATCATCCGCTTTTGAGGTTCCGTCAGGATCGTCAACGTCATCCACACCCCTTCTGGGTATGCCCGTAACCCCGAGATAGCTTACTCCTAATCCTATAGAGCCCTCTCCGACAGGCAGAACACCGGCAAAGCTGCCGTAGTTTGCAGACTGAAAGTAGCTAAGGTAAGTTCCGGAAATAGTTCTCTGAGGGGCTGATGCAGTGAGGGCCGGGTTATAGAATATGCTGCTTGGGTCCGGACTTACTGCCGAGTAAGCTCCGCCCATTCCTATAGGCCTCGCCGCAGCGTCAATTTTCAAAAACTGTGCCCCGGTTGTTCCGGCCCCGCCGGCAAGCAGGGCCCCGGGCGCCGCAATTAAAGCTAAAACTAAAATTATAATTAAATTTTTCATATCTTCCTCCACCCCCTATTTTATCACCGCCAGCTTCAGCGGTTCTTTAGTTACAATCTCCCCGTCTATCTCCGCCATTAGGAAATATACCCCGCTGGCGACACTGCGGCCGCTGTCGTTGCGGCCGTCCCACTCTGAAAAGTATATATGTCCTCCTCCGTCAGAAGGAGTATGTTTTATTGTGCGGACTTTTTCTCCGGCTATATTGAATATGTGAAACTTCACCGTATCAATGCCGTACTTATCCGGCAGATAGTATTTAAGCACGGTTCCTTTCACCTGCTGCTGCGCGGAAAGGCCGCCGGCGTTCTGCAGCGTTACGTTTTTAACTTCAAGGTTAAACGGGTTGGGAAAATTATAGATACTGAAGGATGAGCCGGCGTAACTGTCAGGAGACTCAGGGGCAGGTATACCGTAAAATACGGCATACTGGCCTCCCTGCGAACCGGATTGGGGCGAAGAAGCTGAATACGCCGAGGCTGAATTCAGGCCGGAAACTTCAACGGAGACAGTTCTATTAGTCTCATCAACCGATACGACACCTTCAACCACCTCCCACTCTCCGGAATCATTCTTCCGCCTTATGTTGAGCTGTCCCGCATCGCCTCCCCTTGCGCCCATCTCAAAAAAGTCAAAGTTAAGGTTCAGCATAAGTTGCCCCGCCAACTCAACATCATTTTCCGGATCGTCAATCTCTATGGTGTAAATATCACTTACCACATTTTCCAACGCCCCCACAATACCCTGTTTTGAAAACAGAAGCGACGCAAATCCTCCTACTGAGCTTGCCTTTACCGTTGTCTGGGTCCCGGAAGCGCTGAAAGCCTGCACAGCCGACTGGGAAGAGGAGCCGGAAGCCATCTCTATGGCTCCGGGAGGTACACTTACGCTTGAAGTA
>PWMP01000029.1 GCA_003558145.1 Elusimicrobiota bacterium | reverse complement strand
GCCTGCCCCGTGTACCCTATGCCCACGGCCGAACCTATACCCGCGAAAACCATGGCAACGGCCGCCGCCATAACCGAGAGCGTCAGGCCGTCCAGGCCTTCAATAGCAAGAACTATACTTTCCATTTGTACCTCCGTTTATTATTTGCCGGCAAAATTAACTCTTTTTTCAACAGTCCTGAACGGGGTAAATCTTTTTCCCCCTCCCTCAAAAAACCTTGTGAAGAATTCCACATACTGAAGCCTTGACGTATGAACATATCCGCTCAGGCAGCTCATAAGAAGGTTTATTACCAGATGCCCTATTATAAGAACAAAAGGTATTACTATGTAGCCTATAATTCCGACCATTGCCGGAAGCTGCTTGGATATCTCATTTATTGCCATCCCCAGTATAGCCGTTGCCATACCAAGAGCAAAAATACGCGAGTATGAAACCATATCTTTGAAATAGTCCGTCATGCCGTAAAGGTTGCCCAATCCCTTCAGCGGCCGAAGAAAAATATTTTTTGCGCTGTGGCCGCTTAAAAAAATTATTCCCAGCAAGCCGGCGCCGCCCATATAAGCCGAACTTCTGCCCAGAAAAGCATTGTCAACGGCAATAGAGTTAACCATAAAAAAGGAAACTCCGATTACAAAAAGCATTTTTGAAAAGTCCTCGTATAAACTTTCTTTTACGCGGCCCCTTTTTATTTTCTCCATCGCCGAAATAAACTGGCCGTAAAGCACCTGTATGAATCCAAGCCCTATGGAAAAATAAAGGAAATACTCCGGCCTTTCCATCAGGTTTATTACTCTAAGTTTTTCCACCGCTGCCACCCCGTCCAGGGCGTCGCCGAACCATCCGCCGCTCAATATTCCGGCAACGACTGCCGCTATTCCGCTGAAAAGCATAAGTTTCATAAATTTTTTAGCCGCTTGTGATATCTTCAGCGATTTCAGGGCCCACACTGCAAGCCCGACCAGTATCAGTCCGTATCCGGCGTCCCCCAGGCAAAGGCCGAAGAAAAAAGCAAAAAAGAAACTTAAATGGGGAGTGGGGTCAACCCAGTTATAACTGGGTGTGCCGTACAAATCCGTAACAACCTCAAAAGATTCCGAAAACGCCCCGTTTCTAAGAAGAACCGGAGGGCTTTCATCGGCAGAGGGTTTTTCAAACTCGATATGGCATCCGGAGTCCAGGCTTTCTATAAGCTGAATGAGCTCTTTTTTAAAAACTGCCGGGCACCAGGCGGAAATAATGCGCGTATAGCTGGTGGAAAGCGCCTTGTTATACTCTGTTTCCCTGGCAAGAAGGTTTTCGTAATAATCCAGCAGGACAATATAATCAAAGGCTTTTTTATAATAATTGCTTTTAATCTCCCTGTGTATGTCATCGATTTCACGCTCCGAGGATTTAATGGTTTTTTCAATTCCGTGTATTTCCTGCAGGGGAGTTTTATCCTCAGGAATATCAAATATATGAAGGCTTAACTTCTCCAGTTCCGCCGAAACTTTCCTTTCATCTTCCTTTAAAAAGGTAAGAGCAAGTATTGCCGGGGGGCCCTCGGATATTTCCCGGGATATTATCAGGCCGGACTGTTTTATGGCCTGGACGTCCTGATGTGAAGCGCTTATTACCAGGGTCTTGCTTTTAACTGTAGTGAGCGTCTTTCCCTTCAGCTTCAGTGATTTTATCCGCTGCAGAAGATTAAGGCGGTGTTTTGAATCTTCCAGGCGGTCGTGCAGCAGCCGGAGCTGCTTTTGGGAATTTCTTATATGCCTGTAGTCATTATGGATATCCGTGCTGTTTTTAATTTTTTTCAGATGCCTGCTGTCAACCCGGGGAAGGCCTTCCTGCAGCCTTTTCCAGGGGGAAGCTTTCTGCCCGTAGTTTTTCAGGTAGTCATTGATAAACTCAAGCTCAAGGATAGTATGTTTTAAATTTCCGGAATCATCCGGCAAGACTTCTTTTTTGCTGAAGATTTCCAGCCGGCCCCATTTCTGCAGGGCTTCAAATACTTTTCCGTTAAGCCCGGAAGGGCAGGCTATGTGGACCTTCAGTACATCGCTTATAGCCAAATCAGACTTCGCCTTTCAGAAAAATATCAACAATTTCGCTGGCGACTTCCAGGCTTTTTTCGGAAGAGGATTCTATGGATGAGAGTTTTTTTTCCGCGGCAGCTTTTATTTTTTCTATTTCTTTTTCAGCCTCATCGCGACTGCGCTTTATTATATCGTCCTTTTCTTTGCCGGTGTCTTTTTTGATTTCTTCCCATTTTTTATCAAGCGAAGCAATGAATTCATTAAGCTCCCTTCTGGCCCGGGCACGGGTTTTATCAATTTCCGACAAAGCTTTGCGTTCGGTATTAATAATTTTTTCTATAGTTTTTTCTATCATTTTTCAGTTTTAAATATTATAACATATTGACTATAAAGTCAAGAAAAAGCGGGCAACTCCCCGAAAAGCGGATAAGTGAATGAATTCAGTAATGGACAACAGCCTTTCAGCTTGCTGTTATATGTTTTTCGACAGCATCTCTCAGTGTGTTGATGTCAACAGGTTTTTCAATGAAATCCGAGGCTCCTTTTTTTATTGCTCTTTCCAGGTAAACTCCGGAACCTGAAACAACTATTACTTTTATGCCCCGGTTTCTTTTTTTTATTTCGCCCAGCATTTCAATACCATCCATTGCGGGCAGTTCTATATCCGTAATCACAAGATCATAGCTTGCGACATTAAAAAGACGCAGGGTGTCCTCCGCGGAAACGGCCAAATCTATTTCATATTCGGGGTTCTTTTTCAGAATCCTGAAATAGGCATCTCTCAGATTTTTTTCATCTTCAACTATAAGTATTCTTTTTTTTGTAAAACTCATTTTTCTTACGCTTTTTTTTACATATACGCTATGTCTTTCTACTTATATTATAATGTATGGGTTTAACAGAAAGGAAACATTACTGTAACGCTTTTGTAACAGAGATATCTTTGGCTGCAGAGTCCTAATTATGTAAGGAGGAAATTATTTATTCGGTGAATTTGTATCCGAATCCAATTACTGTTTTTATATATGATCCACAGGGGCCCAATTTTTTTCTGAGCCTGGCTATAGCCATATCAACCGATCTTGTCGAGCCGTAATAATCATAGCCCCACACCCGGCTAAGGAGAAACTCTCTTGAGAGCACGCGCTCTTTTTTGTTCATAAACACCCATAAAAGTTCAAATTCATGGGGAGTGAGCTCCAATTCTTTGCCGCCTTCCCGGACTAGCCGGGAAGGATGGTCAACCATAAGTTCGTTGAATCTGACAGCTGAAATTTCTTCAATTTCATTTATCAGCACCGCAAGCTTTTCTCCCGCGTTTTTTACATCCTTTTTTCTTTCAGGCGGAAGGTTTAGAGATTCAATAGCGGAAATTATTGTTTTGCTCTCCGCAGCTATTTCGTTTACAACCGAATCAGTAATATTTGTATATTTCTTTTCTTCCTGTACCGCGACTCTCTCAAACTCCTTCATTCCTGCGGTTATCCTTTCAAGGTTCACAAGAGCTATTACAAGAAACAGTAAAAGGCTTAAGATAATAATAGTGGCGGACAGCATTGATGTTGCGCCTTGGAAAAGCAGTATATTTATAACGGGTACGGCAAAAAGCAGCAGAAAAAAAACCTTAAGCTCATTTTTTAAGTTCAGTTTAAACATATTTTATTTCTCCCATAAAGGTTGTATTCCCGGTGGCAGAAAACTTTGCTGAAAGCGAAATCATACCACCCATCCGTCTGACCTCTGTCCGTCAATTATTTCCCGTATAAGTCGTTTTTCTTTAATAGTGGTACTTTTATCATCCAAAAATCCCCGCAAAGTCCTGATAGCTTCTTTCTTGACCCCATATTCCCTGTCATCAATGAGCCCGAGAAGAGACTGCCTGGCGTTTTCGGCATCCAGCATAGCGGCCAGTTGAGCACACCAGAGACGCACCCAGGGATTTTCATTCCTGGACATGCTCTTCAAGAGATTTACCGCTGACCGGGTATTTTTCTTTTTCAGTTGCTCAAACGCTTTTATAAGCTCCCGCCGGTGCTTCTCCTGTCTTTTACTTTCGCTGAGCTGGGGTTCGGCTACCTTACGGGGGCTGCCTCCGGAAGACCGGGCTTGCGCGAGAAGCTTGTGGTACTGCGCTTTTATTCTTTCTTCTTTAAGCTTTTCTTCTCTCTCCAGCCTTTTCTTTTCCTCGGCTTGCCTTTTCCCGCTGTTCTCCTCTCTTTCCCTGAGACGTTTGAGCTCGGCTTCCAGCTGACCGGCGCGGCTTTCGGACTTTTCCATTATTTTTTCTATAACTTCCGCGTTAACTGCGCTCACACGTTTTATCCAGCTCCCGGTTATAAAAAGCACTGCCAGAAGAAATGCCGTACCGACCGCAATATAGTAACCCGGCGACCATCCCGTCTGCTCGGCGGCGCCTACAAGAATCGGGCGCAGCAGCTCCCTTTCCCTTACAGTCAGCTGCTGGGGGGGGCTATGTATTATTCTGACCCTCTCCTGTCTTTTTTCTTCTGTTTCTCTCTTGATTTCGCCAAAAACGTCCTCATCGGCACCCGATACGCTGACCCGGTATTTATCCGGATTCAGTTTTTCGTCAAGCATATAGAATACGCTTTCTATTTTTTCGTCTTTCGGGGATATCTCCCTGGCACGTTTTATATGCTCAAAAGCGCCGGCAATGTCTCCCTGTTCAAAGCGCCTTCCGGATTTTATCACCAGCACTTCACTTAAAAGCCCCCTTACCCTTCTGTCGGAGGGATCCTGCCCGTAAGCGGCTTCAAGAGCTTCAAGCGCCTGGGGCATCTGTCCGTCAAGATAGAAATTTACCGCCCGGGAGTAGTGCCCGTCTTCCGCCACAGCTGGCGTCAGCTGCGTCAGCTGCGTCAGCATAAGAATCAGCCCCCACAGCGCTATTTTTAAAAAGCTCATCTTGTTATCTCCATAAGCCGGAGGGCTCTTCTTAAAAGCGACAGGGCGGCCGAGTTATCCGGTTCCGCTTCAAGGATTTCCTCAAGGTGCCTAACAGCGCTTTCAAAGTTTTCTTCCAGAATATCAATACGCGCCAGCGACAGCTGCAGTAAAATCCGGGCCTGTAGGTACTGGGGGTGGGAGGAGGGGGCTTTTGTTGCTTCATGGGCGGCTTCCCGGTATTGCCCGTCATTGTAAAAACGCGTCATTCTTCCGAAAGAAAAATCTCTCCTCAGTTCATCTTCAACTATACCAAGCATTACGGAGGCATCTTTGTCATCCGGACTGGCCTGGAGTATCCTGCCGAGGGCTTTTTCGGCCGCCTCATAATCTCCCCGGTTTATCATTCTCGCAGCTTCAATAAGGCTTTCAAGCCGGTCGCTTTTGAGGCGCGCCTGCTTTATTTCCTCCTCCAGCTGGGAATATCTTTCCTGAAGCCCGCGGGTGAAAAGTTTTCTTCTTTCTTTTTTCCATTCTTCAAAGGCTTTTTCTTTTTCTTTCAGCAGGCGTTCCCTGCGGGCAATCTCTATCTCCCGCGCCGAAGGAAGCATACTGAACATATATGTTGTTCCCACCGAATGCATAAGCCCCGCGTCGGAATACCTTAGCGCATAGGAAAAGCCGAAAATATCTGTTTCTATCCCCAGTCCGCAGCTAAGGTTTTTGTAATTAAGTCCGGCCCGGGCGTAAAGGCCTCCCGTCACCTTGAACTCTCCGCCCAGCGCCCACCTGAACGTGGACTGTCCCGCAGGGTCCCACAAGCCAAAGTCCGAGGCCAGAACCAGTCTTTCACCGTAAGGAAGGACTCTCCCTCCTATACTTATGTTCAGGGGGAAAGTATCTGTCCGGTTTTTCAGTCTAAGCGCAGGCGGAATTATGTTCTGGACAAAAAGAGCTAGCCGGACTTTTTCTGAAGGACTGAAGTCCGCTCCCGCGTCCAGGCCTACGGCCGTATCCGAATATCCGTCCATTTCCTGGATGACCACCTTAACACTTTCTCCGATTCTTGTCTTTTCTCCCGCCCGGTGGGAAGCGCTCATAACCAGGACAGTTTTTCTTTCGTTGAACTCGCCTTCATAGCCTCCCCATGCGTTTCTTTTTACGGCGTAAGCGGAATTATAAGAAGCCAGTCCCAGCCCCGCGGCGTGAGAAAGCGAAAAGGGGTAGCTGTAAGAAAGAATCCCGCAAGTCCCTCCCCCCAGAAGCGGAGTAAACATTGCCCCCAGCCTGTGTTTGCCGACTCCAGCCATAAGCGAAGGGTTGTGAAAGCTGCCGTAAACGCCTTCGGAAGCGGCCGCCGAAGTTCCTCCCATTGCCTGGCTCCTGGGAGACACGCTGAAGTAGGAGAGAAACTCTCCCGGCAGACCCCCGTCGGCGACAGCGGGGCCATAAGCCCCGGCCGGGACTGTCAGCGCAGCAAAAAACAGAAAAGTAACAGCAGTTTTAATCCACAATCCTCTTCATCTCCTTTTTTAGATGTTCAAGCATAAACGGTTTCTCCAGAAATCCGGCCACGGCATTCTCCCCGCTATCCGAAAACAGGCCTTCCATATTGGGCTTTCCGGTGATTATGATAACCGGTATGTCTTTAAACATATCGTCTTTCTTCATTTTGCGGTTCAACTCCGCGCCGTTCATTTCCGGCATCATAATATCAAGAATCACAAGGTCCGGCTTCTCCTTCTTTATTTTTTCCCAGGCCTCTTTCCCATCCCGGGCGCCAATTATACTGTACCCCACCAGCCCCTCAGACAGCACAAATACAACGTCTTCATCATCCTCAGCGATAAGAACCTTTTTCTTTTTTTTGTTCATTGAAGTACTCCTATAAGAAAACTTTTAACTTCTTCTCCTTTTTCCCTTATCCTGGCATAGTACATTCCGTTTGCTACCCGTGACTGCCTGGCGTTCCTCCCGTCCCAGGTGAACTTTCTGCCCGGCCCTTCGGAAAAATTTTCCTCCTGCCTGTACACAAGATCCCCCGTAAGGGTGTATATTTCAAAACTAAGGCGGCTTGTTTTTCCCAGGTTGAACATTACTTTAAGCTGCTCCCGGCCGGGATCAAAAGGGTTAGGATAGATCAGCAGTCCGCTGAACTTCTTCCCGGAACCGGCATAGGCTCTAAGAGAGTAAACCCCGGTTTTCGAAACCGGCACCGACACAAATTCTTCTTTTACTGTCGCGGAGCCCACTGCGTCGCCAATAGTTTCCCACATTCCGTTGCCGGAAGAACCCTGAGCAGTCAGGCGAAAAATCTCCAGAAATCCCGCGTCTATGTCTTCCCCTTTTACCATGACACCCTCCCGCAGATAAAAGAACCTGAGCGTTGAATTGCCCGAAAAACTGTTTCTTTTTTCCCCGTGTAAATCAAAGGCGTTTAAACTAATAACATTAAGTGCCTTGTCCCCCACTTCCGGGTTCAAGTACGCCGCATCCTCGGCATTTTTTATATCCGAAAGAGCAACTTCGTCCATACTGATGTATCCCGTAGTCCCTGGACCCAGAACCCCGGCCGGGACCTGCAGGGAAGCTTTACCGGGATATATGATTTCGGTTTCATCTGCAGGACAGAGCAGCCGGACAAACTCGACCGTTCTTTCGGCAGTTTTCTCTGCCCGTCCGTCCAGTAAAGGATGACCCACAATATCGCTAAGCCCGCTTCCCAGAACCAGGCGGTATCTCCTGGAAGGAGCTATGGCGGGCGTTATTCTAATCTCTATAGTGTTTCCCTGGCGGCTGACAAACCTTCCCACGTTATTTCCGTATTGGTCGCTAAAACTCACATGAGCGTGGGGTGATACAGCAACCGGCTTATTAAAATGCACAACTATGGTTTCGGTTCCCGACATGACAAGCCATTTTCCGTCTATACCGGCTCCGCTTCCCTTAATTTCTACCGAAGTGATCCTTATGGGGTCGGTGTTGACGGCAAATTTTCCGGCAGAAGAGCTTTCGCGGCGAACAAGTTCACTGTCAACTGCCGTAACTTTCCAGTAGTATATTTTCTCGTCCTCAAGGCTGCTTTCATATTCCGTAATGCCGCCCGGGAAAGTTTTTTGGTCATAGCGCGTCCGGAAATCCTCATGAGTTGAAATAACTACGGTAAAATTAAAGTCCAGGCCGTCGGGATGGTAGCTTTCCTCCCACCTGAGGGTGGGCGTAGAATAATACAGGAATATGTATCCTTCCGGATCCGGATATACAAGTCCGAAGTCTCCGGGAGGCCTGAAAGTATTAAAAATCTCAAATTTTTCCGAAACCGCCTCCCCCTCAAGTCCGCGGTTGTCCCGGACAGCAACTTTTATAACCGCCTTTTTTGAATCGGGCCAGTTTCCGGTGCCCCACTGGTATTCCTTTACCCCGTTGCCAAGGCGGGCGCTTTCGTAATGAAAATTTTTCCCTCCGTCCGTTGACACCAGGACTCTGGAAAAATGCGTGTCGTGCCTGTTGGGGTCGCTGTAGTCCCAGCGCACTGTATTAATTCCTTCCCAGTATTCACCCCCTGCCGGCGAAAGTATCTCTACAGCCGGCGGCTCGTTATAGTTGTTTACTATTACCGGGCCGGTGGTAATATGAGCCTGGAGGTTTCTTTTATCACGCACGCTAAGTCTTATGTAGTAAGCGGAATAATTGAGTTCCTCTCTTGAGTCCCATTCGTACTCTTTATCTTCAATTCCCTCGGCTATTGCAATATCAAACGGCCCTTCTTTATCCAGCGCCATCTGAATGTCAAAAGTATGGCTGTCTTCGGGGTCGGGATCATAAACTTCATAGTTAAAGGCTATATACGGCGTTGATTTTTCCGAAGCGGTGCCCCACTCTCCGGCAACAGGCGAGCTGAACCATACCTGGGGCCTTGCGTTTGTCCGGCACTGCGCCTGCGCGATTTCTGAAAGATTTCCGGCTTTATCACTCACCCTGACAGCAAAGTAGTAAGTGGTGGCGTTACTCAGGCCGCCAACGGTGAAAGTTTCCTGCTTCCCCTGGTATATGCCGTCCTCGGGAATATACACGCTTTCATAAGGAGCGGCGTTCCATCTGAGTTCATTATCAATCTCAAGTTCAGTGTCGTACTTGATAACATATGAATAGCCTTCATCGTCCGGCGCCGTCCAGCTAAGATCTACGGCGCCGGCGCTATATTCAGACCTTTGAGCATGGACTTCGGAAATACCGCGAGGAGGGACTGTATCTACTACCAGGGACCACGGGACCGAATACTCTCCCCATGCGTTTCCGTCAAAGGCCCTGACTTTCCAGTAATAGGTACTGCCGTGGGGAAGGTTGTACTCAAAGTGCGTCCAGTTGTAGCTTTCTTTTATCCCCGAAGTAGTGAAAAAGACCGGCTGAAAACCCGGCATGGTGGATATTTTCAGTTCGTATTCAAGCTTATCTCCGTCCGCATCATAAGAATTGTGCCATTCAAACCTAACGGGCCATCCGGTCTGACCTCCGTCTTCCGCCGAAGAAAAAGGCGGGCCGGCATGGGATGGAGCGCCCGGACTATGGTTATAGGTGGCGCTTAGCTGTTGTGTCACGAAGCCGGCGCAGCTCCCGGGGTCTTCCCTGTCCATATAAAGCCGGTACCTGAAATACCTTTTTCCGTCAAAAAATGAGGATATATCCTGCCCGGAAACACCAAAATAAGTATTTGTGCTTCCGTCAGGGCCGCGAAACAGCTCCGGTTCCGGATCAGTTTCGGAAACCGCCAGCTGCAGCCTTAGATTGCCGTCTTCGGGTACTGCAGCCTCCCACTCAAGCCGCAGGTATTTAAGCTCTGTCTCCGTTTGTCCCGCATCATACGCGGCCGATGTATATGTCCCGCTTGAAGACAGGCTGTATGACCAGGTGTCATCCAGCATATCCTGTCCGTCCGGGTCGCCCCAATCCCCGCCGAAAAGTATTATTTGCCGGCCGGCTTCGTAAAAAGCCATTGCCGCTGACTGCCTGTGAAGCGGCTCTCCATCCGGCAGGCGGGGCTGCTGCCGGTACCAGTTTTCAGTCTCAGGGTTAAACACCCAGATATCATTTAAGAGTTCGTTTTCTGCTTTTCTTCCTCCGAAAAGAACTACAACCTTCTCCCGGGGATTCCATGCCATTGACGCTCTCCGCCTGGGCGGGGGGCTTTCCGCCGGATCCAGCAGTCTCCAGGAAAAATCGGCCGTATCGTAAACCCAGGTATCATCCAGATATTTGTTATCCTCGCCCACGCCTTCGCCGCCAAAAAGAACTACTTTACCGCTGCCGGCAGAAGCCATTGCCGCCCGCAGGCGGGGAGACGGGGAAAGCGGGGGTAGTTTTTCTTCCCACTGTCGTGTTTGCAGGTCAAACTCCCAGGTATCGGCGGTATAGGAGGAGCCCAGGCCGCCTCCGAACATAAGCCCCCTGCCGCCGGAGACGGCAAGGCTGTGGCCGTAGCGGCCGGGCGGGGTTGTCGAAGTTTCAATCTGATGCCAGATCTCTTCCTGCTCATTCCACAGCCATGTATCGTTAAGTATATTGCCGTCATAGCCCCCGAACAATAGTCCCCCGTCAGCTTCGGCGCTGTAGCGGGGAGAAGGGCCCGAAGCGGGAAAAAGCTGCTGCCAGCTGCCGCCGGCATATCTGAAGGTTTCCGACGAGCCGACGGTTCCGAAAAGATAGGCCCCTTCCTTTCCTCCCCACATCGTATGCCATCTGCGTGCGCCGGGCGCGCCCGGCGCATCTTCCTCCTGCCACCTGTTGAGAAGGCGCAGCCCGCCATCTGCCATTTCAATTTTTTCTGCCGTGCCGCTAAAAGCCTCTCCGCTTTCTGAGACGGTTGTCGCCGCACGGAGTATTCCAGAACAACAGGCGCTTATGATAAAAATGAATAGACAGCAGGTTTTCAGCTTCATCCGCCGACCCCCAGGACTTCCTCCAGGGCCCGCCTTAACTCGCTTATATCAAAAGGCTTAACCAGGAGCCTGCCGCCACCTTTAGACTTAACTCTCTCTTCCAGTTCATCCTCAAGATACCCGGTAATTACAATTATCCCAGGCTCCCCCATCCGGGAATCTTTTCTGATCATATCCATAACCTGGAAACCATCCAGTCCGGGCATCCTGATATCCAGCACCAGGAGGGCAATATTTTCCCGCCCCAGAACCAGCCCGGCTGAGAAACCGTCCGGCGCTTCAAAAACTTCCGCATCCGGATACTTTCTTTCAATTACTTTTCTTACTGCGCTTCTTATGTCTTTCTCGTCATCGGCGATAAGAATTTTAAGCTTTTCAGTCTCCCCCGCAACCGGAATATTATATTTTTCAACAAAAGCCCTGAAATCTCTATCCAGTACCCGCCTGTGTCCTCCCGGCGTCCTGTAGGCGTTTAATCTTCCTTCCCTAATCCAGTTCTGGACAGTTGTAATATTAACTCTCAGCCGCCGGGCTATATCATAGGTACTTAAAGTATTTTCGCTCATTAATTTTTCCATTTCTCAATTTTGAATTCCGGGACCGTAAAGTAAAACCTGCTACCCACGGCCGGATTACTTTCCACTTCAACCTTTCCTCTGTGCGCCTCTATAATCTTCTTTACCATTGAAAGGCCCAGGCCAAGACCCCGGTGTTTCCGGGTTAGCGACACTCCTGTGCATTGCTGATAAAACCTGTCAAATATTTTTTCGCATTCTTCCGGCTCTATCCCCGAACCGTTATCTTTTACAGACACTTCTATCATATCCTCTTTTTTTTCTGAGTATATCTCTATAATACCCTCCGGCCCGCAGTACTTGCCAGCATTATCCAGGAGGTTTATAAAAACTCTCTTTAATGAGAATTTATCGGCAAAAACGCGGTGGGATTTTTCAATTGTATTGTGTATTTCTATCTTATCTTTAACCGAGCTAAGTTTTATTTCGTCCACTGCCTCGGCGCAAATATCCCTCAGTTTTATGTTTTCTTTTTTTAAAAATGTTTCCCCGCCCTGAAGCCGGCTAAAATCGAGAAGCTGCACAACCAGCTTGTGCATCCTGCGGGCGTTTCTTCCGCAAACCTGAAGCAGCCTGTTTTCCCTGTCTCTTTGAAGGAGTATTTCGCTGCTGCTCATTATTGACTGCAGGGGAGTCTTCAGTTCGTGAGAAACATTGGCCAGAAATTCGTCTTTCATCCTGTCCAGTTCCAGCAGCCTGGAATAGTCCTTGGAGTTCTGGACCGAAAACGCTGCCTGGCGGGCTATGGTATAGGCGGTTTCAAAATCTTTCCGGCTGAATTTTTCCCTTCCCTTCATTCTTTTAAGGTTCAGCACCCCTATGACCCTGTCCCTCATTATCATCGGGATGCTTATTCCCGAAACAATTCCGATTTTTTCGGGGACATTTGTAAACCTTCCGTCTTCGGAAGGAGCCGTATTAAGAAAAACCGCTTCCTTATTTGCTACTGCCCAACCGCATATCCTCTCCCCTTTTTTTATTTTTTTCCCTGCATTGTTATCCGAGTCCAGCCCCATTGAAGCTTTAATTACAATATTTTCCTCGTTTTCATCGTATATCCCAACAGAACCGCCATCGGCATTGCTAAGTTTTATTGAAAAATCAAGAATTTCGCCCAGTATCTCATCTACCGGACAAAGGCGGCTTATATCCTCCATAATTTGGTTTATTGCTTTCATTACGTCCAGCTTCATGGCCAGGCGCTGTTTTTCCGCCGCTTTGCTGACAGATTTTCTGAGTTCGTGTATGTCAAAAGGTTTGGTAATAAAATCATACGCACCCAGCTTTATAGCTTCCACGGCGTCATCAACGGTTCCTCTTCCGGTTATCATTATAACTTCCGTATCGGAACCTTTACTTTTTATTTTTTTGAGCATATCTATACCGCTCATTCCGGGCAGATTTAGATCAAGAAGCAGGACGTTGAAGTTTTCTTTTTCCATCAGCTTCAACCCCTCTTCTGCAGTACAGGCGCTTTCTACCACACCACCGTCCTTTTCCAATACCCTCTTTCCCAGTACTCTTATATCTTTTTCGTCATCGATAATAAGGATTTTTTTACTGTTTTGTTTTATCATGTTTTTTTTCCTCAGTTATACCCCAGTTGTCCGGACAGCTTTTCCGGTGCTCATAAGCAGGTTGACAGGATTAGTCTCTATATCGTATCCGAGCCAAAAGACAAACACCGGTGAAAATTAAAAAGATCCACAATTAATATTATTCATATAATTCATATTAGTCCTATTATATATATAATTTAAGATAATTTATTTTTCACCCTTTTGCTTGTATCTAAGGCCGCTTTCTCAGCCCGGAATTTTTTTCGTGATAGTTTTAAAAAGGATTTTTTGAAGTGCTTTTTTATTCTGGAATATCAGGTAAGGCCTTTTCCGCTGTTGTTTTCCCCACAGCTTTTTTTACAATTTTCCTTATATCTTCCTCATCATCAATAAATAAGGATTTTTGCCGTATTCTTTTTAAGTGTCATCTTTTCTTCGGAAAAGGAACTTTAATTATAAATTCAGTCTTTTTGCCCTGGCAACTTTTAACTTCAATCTCGGCACCTATACTGCTAAGGATACTTTTTACTATCGGCAACCCTAATCCGGTACCTTTTCCTCTTTTTTTTGTAGTAAAAAAAGGTTCAAAAAGTTTTTCCCTGTTACTTTCATCTATACCGTGTCCGCTATCGCTCACAGAAACCATTATATAGCGATTTGCATCCTGTGTACACGTCTGCGTTTTGAGAACAATTTCCCCTCCGCCAGGCATTGCGTCCCTTGCGTTTATCAGCAGGTTTAAGAAGACTTGCTCCATGCTCTGGGTGTTAGCATAGACTGGAGGCAGGGGTTTTTTAAGATGTCTGACTATTCTTATATTTTTAAACTCAATCTGTTTGTTGATCATAGATATCACATTTTTAACAACCTAGTTTAAATTTATTTTTTCCATTTCTCCAGTACCTTTCCTGGAAAATTCAAGAAGCCGTTTCACAATTGCGTCGCATCTTTTTGCTGATTTCTCAATTATTTTAAGATCCTCATAAAATGGCTTCTCCCTATCGGTTTCCTCCAGCATAAGCTGGGCAGCTGCCAGTATACTTCCCAGGGGATTGTTTATCTCGTGAGCAACGCCGCCGGCAAGCCTTCCTATGCTTTCAAGTTTTTGAGCCTGTATTATCCGCCTTTCCGCTTCAATGCTTTCAAAGGTGTCAGCTATAATATTGGAGAGCACTTTTAAAAGATAAATTTCTCCTTCACCCCAGGATTTTTTTGACTGCACTGCATCAAACCCGATAAAGCTTGTAACATTGGCGTTCTTATCCCGGATTGGTACACAGAGAAGTGATTTAACTCTTTGTTTTTTTAAAATTTTCCTGTCGGCTTCGGCTTCGGCAGGAAGTTTGTTCACATCCGGGATATGCAGAAAGTCTTCCTCGTTTATTTTCTTGTTGCACCAGGACAGCCTGTCGGTTTGAATGTTACGAAAAAATTCCTTAAGCGGTTCTACTCCATCCGCGCACCACTCATGGGCATTGTGCATTTCAGTGCCACCCGGGGAAAAACGAAACAGATAAGCTCTATCAACATTAAAGAACTTGCCGCTTTTTTCCAACATCCCTTCTATTTTTTCGTTAACCGTTTCCGAGCGGGCAGGAATGAAGCTTGAAGATATATTGAATATCAGCTTGTTTAGTGAGGCCATTTTTTCCATTTCTTCTTCGGCTAGTTTACGTTCGGTAATATCGCGGATAAGTGTCATCGTTTCATCTTTATTAACCGGTATTATGCGCGCTTCAAAAAACAGGTGCCCGGCGAAAGTATTTACATCATACTCAATTGTTTCAAGCTTTCCGCCGTCCAGCGCTTTTTTTATGGTTTTTTTTATTTTTGCTGCGTCTTCCTTTGAAAATACATCTGAAATATTCTTTCCTATAACCTTATCTTTTGGCGCTGCAAGCTTTTCATCGGAAGAAGTAATTATATCAAGGTAATTCCCCTCCCTGTCTGTCCTGATTATTATATCGGGCATAAGTTCAACTACAGAGCGGTATTTTTTTTCTGATTCGGCAAGAGCGCTGTTTGAAGCGCGAAGCTGCTGTTCTGTTGCCCTGAGCTGCTGGTTTGAGGCCCTGAGCTGCTGGTCCGTAGCCCTAAGTTGCTGATTTGAAGCCATCAGTTGTTGATATGCTTGGTGAAGTTCCTTCGCCGCCTCCAGGCGATTAAGGGTCTTTCCTATGCGCTCTGATATGTCAGCCATAAGTTTTTTTTCTTCGTTGAGAAAAGGCGATTTTCCCGTGTCTTTTCTAAGACGCAGATATCCTACTTCAATTTTTCCGTATTCTCTGTTTCTTTTTTTTATCGGGATATGGAGCATGTGTGCGCTTTTTCTGAAATTTTCTGTTTTATACTTTTCCCCCGTCAGAAGGGTTATTCTTGCGCAGGCCTGACCGGGATACTGCAGGGAGCCCGGAAGTACCTTAACGATCCTGGACAACATTTTTTCAGTCGAGTCGGGACAATTAACAATAATAAGCGCAATACGATAAAGCGCCTTAAGTTCTTTGTTGCGTTCTGATAACTTATTAATGTTTTCTCTTACTTCCAGTTCCGAAGCGCGAAGTTGCTGTTCTGTTGCACTGAGCTGCTGGTTAAGTGCCAGCAACTGTATGTTTGCCTCCCGTATTGTTTCTTCTTTTTTCTTATGGTCGGTTAGATTAAAACCATATATATTGACGCACTGCTGCTTTTTAAGAGGTTTGAAGGTAAAACAATATGTTGTGCGTCCTTTTTTGTATTCTGTTCTCCGGATTTTTCCGGATTTTAATGCGACAGATGCAACTGAATTGAGTTTTACCGGCAGTTTATTTCCCTCTTTTATCCCAAGAAATCTCCGTGCCGCCGGGTTCAGAAAAAGGGCCCTGCCGCCTTTTGCCTGAAAAACAGGGTTGGGATTTTTCAGCGGAAAGTCCTTACTTCTTTCTTTTTCTTTATTCATTTTTTCCTCTCTGTAAAATTTTTGCTTCGCCCATTCTCCGAGCCAAAACAGTAGATTTCTTTCATTTTTTCCGAGCCCAAGGAGCCATAAAGTTTTCCTGTTGCCAGGTTTAATACAATAACTCTTCTCCTGACACCGCCTACGAACTTAAACGCCGTTTCAAGTCCCCGTTTTTTCAGTTCGTTCAATACTGCTTTTATATTTAAATCCGATACCGAATTGTCCGCCGCTCTCATAACATTCGCACCCCCGGCTACGACAAATTTCAGTGTTTCCAGGCTGATGCCTTTTCTTTTAAACCTTCCCAGCAGGGCAATTGTGGCATTACTGCTGTACCTGTATTTGTCTTTTGTTCCGGGCCGGGCGGCGCCGGGCAGCATTATATGCGCAAGGCCTCCGCTCCCGGTTGCGGGGTCATAGGCAGACAGGGCTATACAGGAGCCCAGGGGACTGGTTCTGAGAATTTCTCCGCCTGATCTTACAATAACGGCTCCCGGGTAAACTGCTAATTCTTTTTTGCACACTTTAATTTCCCTGGCTGTATTTAAGTACATACTCTATATTTGTCATAAATATCATAAATTAGGATAATTAAATTCAGAAAATTTTCTGACTATTGCCTATTTTTAATATTATAACAAAAATATGCTTCCGGGTGCAATAATCCGACAGCGGCAGTCTTGACTTGTATAATATTTTTTTGATATAAAGTGCTTATAAACTTAAAGGTACATTTTATAAGGCAATTATTTACAATGAATGAAGAAACAAATAAACCCTGCCAGCAGGAGCAGACTCTTGTCCTGATAAAGCCTGACGGGCTTAAAAAGTCCCTGACCGGGAATATACTTACAAAACTATCAGAAACCCAATTAAGAATCGTCGCAGCCAAGGTAGTAAGGGTTAACGACGAGCTTGCGGAAAAACATTACTTTCACCTTAAGATTGAGCCATTCTTTGAAGAACTTAAGAAATATATCAAGGGACAGCTTCACGGTGAAGAATATATGCGGGTGCTTGCTCTTGTTTACCGTGGCGTCGATGCTATTACCAAAGTTAGAACACTTGCCGGAGCCACTAATCCTGAAAAAGCGCAGCCTACAACTGTAAGGGGAGCCTACGGCAGAATAACCACCGAAGGCGTATACGAAAATGTCGTTCACACATCCTCAAACCCTAAAGAAGCAGAGAGAGAGATAAAACTCTGGTTTGAGCCTGCTGAAATCGTAGATGATATTTACCCGGTTGTAAAAACCGAAAGCGGCGTTACATGGAAAACGCCTTACGACCGCATTTCCCTGGATTAAATGGTCCGTAAAAAACACGCACGGCAAGTAGAAGAACTTTTTAAAAAACATCTCCACTTGGTGCAGGACACCGTCAACAGCATGATTGAAGTAATACGTCTTTATTCCGGCGGAAATTACAACCGCGCCAGGGAACAGGCTTATAATGTCCATTTAAAAGAAGCCGATGCGGACACAGTACGCCGCAACCTCATTGAAACAATGTATGCCGGCTCTTTTATGCCTATGGTAAGGGAAGATTTGACTAAGTACCTGTCAAAACAGGACAAAATTGCCGACCACGCAGAATCAGTATGCGATTTTCTTATAACTCAGCGCCCTAAAATACTGCCGGATTTATGCTCGGAACTGGTAAAAACTGCAGAAGGAAGCATAAAAACCCTCAATCATCTTCAAATGGCCCTGAATAGTTTTTTTACGGATTTTTCCTCGATAAACAAGCATATTAAAAATGTTAATTCTGTTGAAGAAGAAACTGATTCGCTTGAATGGCACCTTACGGAAAAAATATACCGGAGCGATGATTTGATTCTTGAGGAAAAGATACATCTTAATGCTCTTGTAAACCTGATAAGCCTGATTCCGGATACGGTTGAAAATGCAGCCGATATGCTGGACTCGATGGCTGTAAAAAAGAAGATTTAGTCTATTTTTTCAAAACAGAATTTTCCGCCGTCTTTCATTAGCAGAAATTCCCCCGGGTAACTATATTCCGGAAGAAGATACAGGGTTTTCTTTTTACCGTCTATTATAAAGTCCTGTTTTTTCTTATAGTGGGCGTGACCGGCAATAATTATATCATATCCCTTTTTAAATTCGGCTTTTACTCCGGATTCAATCATGCGCACCACTTTTTCATAAGATATTTTGCCCTGCCCTTTTTTCTTAACAGCATCCGCAAACGCTATGGCCCTACCCACTGGAAGATGCTTAAAAATAAAAGAGGCCCAACAAGAACGGATCATCTTTCTCCAGAGCTGATACCTTATATCCTCTTTAGCCAGCCCGTCACCGTGACTTAAAAGCACCTTGCCCCGGGGAATATTCAGCTCCAGTTTTTCTCCCAGAAATTCCACCCCGGAATGCTTTTTAAAAAATTCACCGACGGCAAAATCCCGGTTTCCGTAAAGGAAATAAACTTTTTTTCCTTTTTCCCCAAACTGTTTCAGCGCTTTAAGGGCGGGATTACCTTCCCCCAGGTCAAGTCGCGGATGTTCAAACCAGTAATTAAAAAGGTCTCCAAGAATATAAATGCCTTCAACTTTTTTTTCAGCGCTTTCGAGAAAATTAAAAAAGTTTTTGTAATCGTCAGCGCATTTGCTGACTTTAAGGTGCAGGTCTGCGGTAAACAGGTAAGTCAAAGTGAAACTCTACTATACACTTTTTTAAACTGGAGACTTTTTCTCCTTTATCTTACGTGACTGACGTGAGCCGATACTAAATCCTCACTGCGTCGAAGAACAACCGCAAGTCTTCCGACATCGTCTCTTTTGAAAACCATATGCGCAAGCCCTGCAGCTGAATCAAACTCATCTTTTTCAATGATATAATCCATAACTTCGAGGCGGCTCTTATAAAAACCTCTTACCTTTTCTATCCCGTCCGGGGTCTGCCAACTGAACGTTACTATACCATCGCTTACATCCTTACTGACATTGGACGCTTCTGTATAAATAAACGGACTATCATACTCAGGCACGGGCGGAGTCGGGGGAGCCGCCGGTTCCGGTGGAACCACAACCCGGACTTCGGAGGGAGCTCCTATAATAAGAGAAATTATTGTGTCCATGTAATAATATGCAGCTCCGCCGATTGCCAGAAGCAATACTGCCACTAGTATTAGCCCGGTTTTGGATTTTTTTGCTTTTGCGGGTTTTTCATCTTCCTCAGAGGGCTCTTCTTGCGCAAGAGTTTCGCTTTCGCTTGTCTCGGACATTTCTTCTTCACTTTCTGGAGGTTCAAGAGAAGCAGGTTCTTCCTCCGGAAGAATTTCTTCCTTTTTTTCCTCAGGTTCCGTCGGGCCGGCATCAAGTCCGACTTCTGTTTCTATATTTTTTATCTCGTTTTCGATTCCTTCAGGCGGCCTTTCCTGAGCACCTGAATCATCCGAATCATCAAATTCATCCAGGTTAAGATCAACATTTTCAATCCCGTCATCCATTACTTCATCATCAGGTAACGCTTCTTCTTTTTCGTTTTCTACAGAATTTAAAGGTTCAATGCCTTCCAGGTTTAAGTCGCTGTCTTTCGGAAGAACAGGATCTTCTTCCTTGGGAGTATCAGCGGGGGACCCCCCGGAAGATATTTCTTCCATATCGGTAATGTTTTCCTGCTCAATGTCCGGAGATTTTTCTTCTTCAGGTTTTTTTGTTTCTTCACCGGAATCAAGATCCGATATTTCAAATGTATCAGCTACTTCATCAATGGAAGGTTTATCCTGGGTTTCTTTATCGTCTTCTGGAAGCGGGCCGCCCTCAAAATCCTCATCCGATATTTCTTTATCTTCGGGTACTTCCTTGCCGCCGGGACTGAAGTCGGCACTGGGAGGAGGTGGAAGTGAATCATCCTCCAGATCCAGCGAATCGGCTACTTCGTCTATTGAAGGTTTTTCTTCTTCCGGCGAAGACTGCTCATTAATTTTTTCGTCGGGTGTTTTTTCTTCTTTTTCGTCTTCAAAACTATTATTTTTTTCTTCGTTCATTTCATTCCTCCAAAAAACCCTCTACCTGCTTATATTAATATAAAAGATGGTTTTATTCAAATATTTTCTTTAGATGGAGCCGCATATCTTAACGCTACTATTGTTGACATTGTGGCAACAATAGAGCCCGCTTTAACAAACTCGGATGTAAAAACAAACAAGGGACCCAATATACCTATGCCTGCTCCCCGGGTATATGCGACCAGCACTATCATCAATTCAGCTGCAGCTCCGGTAATAACAAGCACGGCAACTAAAAACAGACCTCCAAGCAGCCAGGTGCCGGTTCTTGTTTTTATAAGTCTGAATGTCGAACTAATAGAAGTTTTTAAATTCAGCCCTTCATATAAACCGGCGATTAGCGGGCCGCTAACATATCCTGCCAAAAAAAACATAATAGGCCATAAACCTGCGGCACGGGCTCCGTATATACGTGAAAAATAAAGAACAAAACTAATAGTAATTCCTAAACAAAATAAAAACCAGCCCAGCATGGCCGGGAAATTTTTCAGGCCCTTTTTAAGTATATTGCCCCAGGACCGGTCCCTCCCGGCATAATGAAGGACAATTCCCTGCATTACTATTGAAAAAAGATATATTGCTGCCAGTGAAAAAAGAACCACAAAAAAAATGCTGTTAGTAAGTTTAAACCTGTATACAATATAGCTGAACAATATATTCCCGACAAAAAGAAGCCAGATCAGTGAAGCATTGTCAATTAAGGATTTAAATACCCCTTTTATTATTTTTTGCATATAATACCCGCTATTCTTTCAAAATCATCAAGCGAGTAAAATTCTATTTTAATGGTTCCTGTTTTCCCTTTTCCTTTTTTCTTAAGATCGATACCAACGCGGGTTCCCAGGACTTTTTCAAACTTGTCGCGTATTTTTTCTACTTCCGGATCAGTATTGCGGGTTTTAGAGGTAGATTTTCGTTTAGAGGAAGAAGTTAACAAAGCGGCAAGTTTTTCCGTTTCTCTTACGGTAAGTTTTTCCCTGATAATTTTCAGGGCCAGCATTTTCCTTTTCTTTTTATCTTTTACTGTCAGCAAAGTTCGTGCGTGACCGGCAGAAAGGCTTGAATCGGACACAAACTGCCTTAAATCTTCGGGAAGAGAAAGAATACGCAGTGCGTTTGCTACAGAACTGCGGCTTTTTCCGACCCTTTTTGATACCTGTTCCTGAGTTAAGGAGAACTCCTCCACAAGCTGCCTGTAGGCGGATGCTTCCTCTATGGGAGAAAGGTCTCTTCTCTGTATGTTTTCTATAAGAGAAAGAACTAAAGCATCCTTGCCGGCTAATTCTTTTTCTATACACGGAATAGTTTCAATACCGGCTTTTTTCGCGGCGCGCCAGCGTCTTTCCCCGGCTACAAGCATGTATTTCTTGCCTTTCCTCGTAACCAGCACCGGCTGCATTACGCCATCTTCCTTAATTGACAGAGCCAGCTCTTCAATTCCTTTTTCATCAAAGTTTTCCCTCATCTGATACTGGTTAGGAATTATCCTTTCCAGCTTAACATATTTTAACCCATCGTCGGTTTCTTTACTTGGTATTAATGATTCTATTCCTTTTCCCAATGCTTTTTTCATTTTATTCCTCCGGACTATTATCTCCGTACTGTCAAAAACTTCTCTTTAAATAACCTCAATTTTATTTTTTTCTTAGTCAATAATTTAATTTATGTTACCTGCTT
>PWMP01000058.1 GCA_003558145.1 Elusimicrobiota bacterium | reverse complement strand
TCTTGTTTCCCCCCATCATTTGATTAAAGTGGTATCAAATTGTTGTGCGTTTGTCAAGTACTTTCAAAAGCGGAAAAAATGAAGCCGGGCGTAATTTGACAATTACCTGCCATCTATGTAAAATCGTGTCAAATGTTAAAAGTTGCATATAGCAGGGAATAAATGAATACTGAAGAAAAAAAGTTTAGAATACTTATAATACAGTCACCCCTAAAATCAGTAAATGAAGCTGCCATCAAACGTCTTAAATCCGTTCTTGAAAATGAGTTTAAAAGCTGGCACAAAACCGTAAAAGAAATTGATATGATAGGCACATCCTATTACAACCTGCTCCCCCAGCTGATAATAATTGATTCCGCCTATGAAGAACTTGTAAAAAAAATAAATGAGAACCCCGATTACCTGGGAAAAATATTTACTGCTCCGGTAATTATACTGGAATCGAGCGAGGATACCCGCCTGGAGTTTCTGACTTCACCGTTAAATATAATTGATTTTTTACCGCCGGATGCAGAGACAGAAGAGATTATCTCAAAGATTGAATATGCTGCAGAAAAATCCGGATTTACCGTTAAGAACGGCAAGATAACCGAACGGCTTGTTACAAGAATGCTTGCCATAAAAATTGCGGTTGAAGGTTTTGACTCCATGCTAGAGGGGGAGACTACCGGTCTTAACAAAAACGGGCTGGGAGCCAGGATTAGCGCGTACAACAGATCTTTGTCAGAACTTGAGAACCTCATTGGAAAAACTTGTAAAATATATTTTTTGGATAATGCTTTGGGTTTTATGCCGGTTGAAGGGATAATTTTAAAAGTGGGGGAAGGCAGAGGAATAAGACATAAGGCATTTGTTGCAGTGGGTTTTAATTCGGCTGATGGGCGCGGTTTCAGCTCTGCCGAGATTGAACTGTTGGAGGATCTTATAAGAAAGCAGGAAGATGATTCAATTAAAAAAACAGAAAGATACTAAATATATATTTGTCACCGGAGGAGTGGTTTCTTCGCTTGGAAAGGGTATAACCGCCGCATCGCTTGGCTGCATACTCACCCGTGCCGGACTGAAAGTTAATATAATAAAAATGGACCCCTACCTTAATGTGGACCCAGGTACAATGAGTCCCTTTCAGCACGGGGAGGTTTTTGTCACTGCCGACGGTTCTGAAACGGACCTTGATCTCGGTCATTATGAACGGTTCATGGACAAAAAAATGACCACGGATAACAATACGACTTCCGGACAGATATATTCTTATGTGATATCAAAAGAAAGAAGAGGAGAATACCTGGGAAAAACAATTCAGGTTATACCCCATATAACGAATGAGATAAAATCCAGGATACTGAAACTTTCCGAAGGATACGACATTATCCTTGTAGAAATAGGAGGGACCGTAGGCGACATTGAAAGCCAGCCTTTTCTTGAAGCTATAAGGCAGATGCCGGTTGAGGTGGGCAGGAACAATACTCTATATATACATCTTACGCTTGTGCCGTATATAGCTGCTGCCGGAGAAATTAAAACTAAACCTACGCAGCAGAGTGTAGCCAAACTTCGTGAGATAGGAATAGAACCCGATATGGTTATGACCCGTTCAGACAGGCCCCTGACAGGTGAGGCGAAGAAAAAAATAAGCCTTTTCTGTAGCGTGCCGGATGAATTTGTCATTGAACAGCAGGATATGGCCAATACTGTGTACGAAGTGCCGATAATGCTGAGAAAACAAAAGGTTGATGAAAAAATATTTAAGCTGCTGGGAATTAAACATTCAGTCGCGGACATGTCTGAGTGGGAAAAATACGTAAAAAATATGATAGAAGTTCCGGATACGCTCAACATCGGTATTGCCGGAAAGTATACAAGAGTTAAAGACGCTTATATAAGCATCGTAGAGTCTCTTCGGCACTGCTCCGGGTCTAAAAACATCGGAATAAAGTGCAGATATCTTGATGTAGAAAAAATAAAGCTTGAAGACGCCGTTAAAAAACTGGACGGCGTAATTGTTCCCGGCGGTTTTGGTGAAAGAGGAATAGAAGACAAAATTAAAATTACAGGCGAGTGCCGCCGCCAGGATGTTCCTTTTCTTGGAATATGCCTTGGGATGCAGTGCCTGGTAATTGAGTTTGCCCGTAATGCTGCCGGACTTGAAAATGCCGGTTCGACAGAGTTTGCTCCAGATATTCCTTATCCCGTAATTGACCTGTGCTCTCAGCAGAAAGACGTCACTGATAAAGGTGGAACAATGAGGCTGGGTGAATTCACCTGCAGTATAAAAAAGGGGTCTCTTGCCCATGGTGCTTACAAATCTGAAACTGTAACCGAAAGACACCGCCACAGATATGAAGTTAACCGTAATTATCTTGACCTGCTGGAAGAAAAAGGGCTCGCTGCAACCGGCCGGGATAAAGACTTGGGGCTGGTTGAAATAGTGGAATCCAAAGAAAACAGGTGGTTTGTCGGGTGTCAGTTTCATCCGGAATTCACTTCCAGGCCGCTGAGGCCCAACCCGCTTTTCAATGCCTTCGTTTCGGCCTGTATAGACTACAAAAAAGACCGAAATAACTGACAGCCATCCGCCAAAGGGGACAGCAATGTTAAATACGGAATGGATTGATTATTTAACTAATTATTGAAGTTTCTCTGAAGATTTTATTTTTGACTGTTTTGTCCCGGATATATGAAGGGGTATCCCATCCCTGCACAACGGGCAGTCCTGCGGGCTGTAAGCAGGCCAGTTAACCTTAAGAAGGGGTTGGAACGGATAGTCAAAGTCAGTCTCGCCCCGCTGAAGAAGGGAAGTGATTCCTATTATGTCCGCATCGTAGCCTTTTATTACGTCTATGGCTTCCTTTATGCTGCCCCCGGTAGTAACAACATCTTCAATGATAAGAACCTTTTCTCCGGGCTTAATATGAAATCCCCGGCGAAGTGAAAAGTTTTCATCCTTTCTTTCAAGAAAAATATGCCTGCATCCCAGTTGCCGGCTGATTTCCTGTCCCAGGACAATGCCGCCGACAGCAAGCGAAACAGCCGCGTCTATACTGTTTCCTTTCCATTTTTTAGCCAGCTTTTTTGCTACCCGCGAAGCTTTTTTTGGATATTTAAGAAGAGTCTGAGCCTGAAAATAATATCCGGAGTGTAGCCCGCTTGCAAGAAGAAAGTGGCCTTCTTTCAGAGCCCCCGTCTGCTTAAAAATTTTAGTATCAAAGCCCGGCATCTTTTTTAATCTCCTTTACCGTTTCAAGAGGATTTTCAGCATTCCGAATGGGCCGTCCGATTACAAGATAATCTGCTCCGCAGGACACGGCCTCAGAAGGAGTAAGGATACGTTTCTGGTCATCTTTTAGTGCGTAAGACGCCGGCCTTATACCGGGAACCACGCACTCAAGCTGCGGAAAAGAGTCTTTGACTTTTTTTAAATCGGCGCCGGACACTACAACGCCGTTAAGACCGCACAAAAAGGCCTGTGAAGCGGCATCAAGGGAGTTTCCCTGTTTGGCGCTTGAAAGCACTGTGACCCCCCATATCCTGGGCCTGCCGGAGGTCCTTGCCGCGCAGGCGGAATTAAGGGCCTCAGAAGTTGCTGCAATATGTATTGTAGTAGAGAAGCATCCTGTCTCTGCAGCTGAAGCGACGGCTTTAGCGCATATTGAAGGTATGTCATGTATTTTGAGGTCCAGGAAAACTTCCGCACCATGTTTCTGTACCATCCGGACCGCTTCCGGGCCGTATCGTATAAATAGCTGCAGGCCTATTTTAAAGAAATTTATTTCGCCTTTGAGTTTTTTTACCCAGCTTTCCGCTTCGCTTAGATTTTCAAAATCAAGCGCAAATATTATTTCAGCCATTATTGTTTCCTTTTCTCAGTATTTTCTCTTTCTGCTGGTTCATTATCGAGTTTACCGCATCAGGGTTCTTTAGAAGTGCCGTTCCTATAACAAATGCCGATGCGCCGGCCAGGGAATAATCTTCAACGTCGGAGTAGGAGCTTATACCGCCGCAGGCCGCTATATCTATTGAAATCTTCTGTCTTATCTGCCTAACAGCTTTAAGAACAATGGGTTTAATTGCCGGGCCTGTAAGGCCTCCTTCGTATATCTTTCCCTCAAAATTAACAGCGCATGGAATAGAGTTAGAACAAACTATTGCGTCAACTCCCAGTTTTTCAAGTTCCATACTTAAATCTACGGGTGAATCAACCGCGTTGATTTTTACCCACAGGGGTACACTGCAGGCATTGCGCAGTTTTTTTACAACTGCTGAGCATTTTTTCCTGTCCCGAGTAACCACCTCGCCCTTAAGATTCGGGCATGAAAGGTTAAGTTCAAGCGCTTGCGCGGCGGCAGTGCCAAGCCTGCTTGCAATTTCAAGCCATTCGTCCGGGTTCTCTCCGAAAATACTTATAACGGCAGGGCAGGACAGCTTTTTTATCTCCGGGAATTTTTCGTTTATAAATATATCCAGTCCGCAGTTCTGGAGTCCGACACGGTTTATTACCCCGTTTTCGGCTTCAAATATGCGGGGCGGAGCATTTCCCTGACGCGGCTTCAGGGTTATAGTTTTAGTTGTTACGGCACCCCAGGTCAGCGTGACACCTTCAAAAAGTTTCCAGGCTTCCGTTCCGTAGCCGTAGCAGCCGCTTGCCGGAAGATACGGAGAGGAAAGGGTAAGATTGCCGAACTTAACAGTCATTCCAGTCTATACTTTCTGCTTTGAATACGGGGCCTTCCGTACAGGTAAGGCGGTATCCGTGCAGGGTTTTAACTACGCATGACTGGCAGAGGCCCGTACCGCATCCCATCCGTTCTTCCCAGCTTATAAAGCATTTTTTATTATTTGACTTTGAAATTTCCGCAGCCTTTTTCATCATTGCCCTGGGGCCGGAGACGTAGACGGTACCGGCGTCTTTTATATATTTATCAAGAATATCAATAACAGTGCAGTTGTCAGACTCTTCAGATACGGCAACTATTTTATGTCCTTTTGCAGAAACCGGCTCCAGGTCTATATAATCATCCGACGAGCAGACTCCGTGAAGGAATGTTCCCGGACAGGTGCTTTTCAGGCTAAGGAAATAAAGAGGAGCGGCGCCTACGCCGCCGGCAACAAACAGGGGATTTTCCCCGGGCTGTCCGAAACCTTTTCCAAGCGGCCCCATGATATCAAGTTCATCGCCTTCGGAGCAGTTGCTTAATATACGGGTTCCCGAACCGGTTATCCTGAAAAGTATTTTAAAAGTACCGTTTCCGGCTTCAAATACGCTGAAGGGACGCCTTAAACTTTTGCCGCTTACGGCAATATTAACAAATTCTCCCGGAGAGCATGTGTCCGCAACTGACGGCTCTTTAATTGTAAAAATATATATATCGGGAGAAATTCTTTCCCTGGCGGCGATAGATCCCCTTTTAATTAAAGATGCTTTCATTCTTATAGGCTATTTTGCCTTCTGCCAGCGTCAGCACCGGAAGTCCTTTAAGTTTCTGTCCCAGATAGGGCGAGTTTTTACTTTTAGAAAGAAAAAAGTCTTCGGTAATCAAAACTTCTTTTTCCGTATCAATAACAGTTATGTCGGCAGTAGAGCCTTTTTCTATTCTTCCCAGGTCGTCACGCTTCAGGATTGAGGCAGGTTTTACAGTCAGGCATGCGACAAGGTCCTTGAAAGATAAAAGCTTTTTTGACACTAAGAGTGTATATAAAACTCCGAATGCGGTTTCCAGTCCGGTTATTCCGAACGGAGCAAGAGCAAATTCCCTGTTTTTTTCTACATTCAGGTGCGGGGCATGGTCTGTTGCTATACAATCTATGGTGCCGTCTTTCAGTCCTTTTATCAGGGCATTTATATCCTCCTGTGTCCGCAGGGGAGGTTTCATTTTGAAATTTGTATCGTAGCCTATTACATTTTTTTCAGTCAACGTTAGATGGTGGGGGGTGACTTCTGCTGTCACATCAATCCCTCTCTGCTTAGCTTCGCGGATCATATCTACCGAGCGTTTTGTGGTAATGTGGCACAGGTGAAGTCGGCATCCGGTAAGCTCGGCAAGAGAAATATCCCTTGATACGATTATCTCTTCGGCCTGGGACGGCATTCCCCTGAGGCCCAGTATTGTGGAAATCTTTCCTTCGTTCATCATTCCTTCCCTGGTCAAAGTAAGGTCTTCGGGATGAGAGAGGAGGGGAAGGTCAAACATTTTGCAGTATTCCATAGC
>PWMP01000071.1 GCA_003558145.1 Elusimicrobiota bacterium | reverse complement strand
TTTTTGACGGTTTTTAAGCGTTACCGACAAACGCTGCCTGCGACTCGCGGTTTGAAGCAATGCCGCTGTCGAACCCATATCGCCCCCTCTGTGATTAATGTTAGCACATAACAATGTTTATTTCAATGATACGCCCGGCTTTACTAAAGCTCTTTTTTGTGTTAAATTTATAATGTATTTCAAGGTGTTGTTGTATCAGGAGGTTAAAAAATGCTTAAGAAAATTTTTTTAGTTTTTACAGCTATTGTTTTATGCGCCGGTTACGCGGCTGCCGGATGGGTTGAAGACGCACTTAAAGAAGAAGCAGAAAAAGTCCTGAAACCGATCGTACGCGACTTCGGGCTGGGAATTTCCGCAGGAATGAACACCAGGGCAGGCTCCCTTTCATTTCCCGGCGTGGAAATAGCAGCCAGAATGGGTATGCCGGCAGTATCTGATGATAATGATATATTAAGTATTTCGAGAATACCGGTTCCTTTCTTTTCAATAGAGACAGGCCTGCCGGGAGATTTTGATATCTACGGAAGGTATATGTCAATAAGCGTTGAGGACTCAAAAATTGACATAATAGGAGGGGGCCTGAGGTATTCTTTTATGCAGGATAAGTATTTTTCTCCTATGCCGGCCGTATCGGCAACAGCAGGAATGAACCGTCTCTCTGCCGAAGACATAACCATAACGGCAACAACAATAGGACTGGCTGCTTCAAAGAAGTTTTTTGTTGTGACTCCGTACGCGGGGGTTTCTTATGAGATGTTTTCGGGTGAGTTTAAAACCGAAGAGGCCGGAAAACTCAAGCCCACCGACAGCCTTTTAAGGTTTAACATAGGAAGTGAGCTTAATCTGATTCCTGCTTTATTTTTAGGGTTCGGTCTGGATATTACAAGCGAAAGCAATTCAGGACTGGGATTTCACACCGCCCTGGGCGCCAGGATTTCACTTTAATCAGCTCCGGCTTAAATAAAATTCACCGCAGGCCGCCACGGTGGCGGCGTTGTCGGTACAAAGTTTAAGCGGCGGAAAAAGGGTTTTTATTCCTTCCTTTCCGGCGGCCTCCTGAAACATTTCCCTAAGACGGGAATTGGCGGCAACGCCCCCGCATACAAGAATCCAGGCGGAATCCGTTTTTTTTGCGCCGCTAATTGCATTATTAACAAGAGGCTTGAAAGCAGCTTCCTGGAATGAGGCCGCTATGTCCCTTCTGTCTTTTTCAGAAAGTTTACCCTTTAAATCGTACTTTATTTTATAGAGTACGGAAGTCTTAAGTCCGCTATAGGAAAAATCAAGGCTGCCTTTCAGATTTGCTACCGGAAACCTGAATCTTTTTCTGTCTCCTTCTCTTGCTGCTTTTTCTATCTCCGGGCCGCCCGGGTATTTTAATTGGAGCATTGAAGCTACCTTATCAAAACATTCTCCGGCCGCATCGTCACGGGTATCGGAAATTATCTCGTAATCTCCCCATTCCTTTATATATACCAGCCGGGTATGCCCTCCCGAAACAACCAGACCCAATCCCGGAGGAAAAAGCTGTTCAAGGAACGGCCATGCAAAAAGATGGGCTTCCAGGTGGTCAATCTCCGCAAGTTTAAGCCCCGTCAGATAGGAAAGAGTGCGTGCGGCCGTAAGGCCTACAAGTATTGAGCCCTCAAGTCCCGGTCGGGCGGCGGCTGCTATTCCTTCAATCTGTTCTATACCGCCGGCTTCCTGAAGAACTTGCTGAAGCAGCACATTAATCCTTTTAAGGTGTTCCCGGGAAGCAATCTCGGGGACAACCCCTCCGTAAAGAGCGTGTATTTCGGTCTGGGAAGCTATTTTATGTGAAAGAATATCTCCGCCGTCTACAACGGCAACTGCTGTTTCATCACAGGTGCTTTCTATTCCTAGTACTTTCATTTAAGTATATCCTCAACAGTAACAAAAGTTATACCGGCTTTTTTCATTGCCGGTATGAACTCTCCGATAACGCGGGCTGTATTTAAATTCTGAACATGGCCTATAGCGACGGTTGACTCTCTTGAAGCTGCCAGGCGGGTAAGTTCTTCCATACGCTTGTAAATATAATCGTAATCAGTCTGATTATCTATAAAAAAATTATTCTGAGCCGCCGGGATTGGGAATTTCCGGGCTATGGAATATGCGACAGATTCTCCGGATGTCCTGGAATCAACCAGGAAAAAATTTTTCTCTTTTAATACTTTTACAAGCCGCCCTACTGCATCAGGATTAGATGTAAACTTTGAACCCATATGATTATTTAGTCCTCTTGCTCCGGGTACACTTTCAAAAGCGGATGACAGGGAGGCCCGTATACGGGTTTCATCCATTGAAACGAGAAGCATACTTTTGTCATCTACAAGAGTTGAATCGTGAGGCTCCATTGGCATATGGATTATATAATAGAGTCCTCCGGCGCGGAGTGTTTCTGCCATATTTCTTGAAAATTGTAAACCGGGGATAACTGCGTAAGTAAGCGGTATGCCTAAAGAAGTAAACGGCTCAATATTACGGCTGTAACCGAGATCATCTATTATTATTGCAAGAAGGCCTTTTTCCGGAATAAGAGAAAAAGTGATATCGGCAAGAACAGCTTCCCCGTAAGATATCTTTATTTGTGCTTCTTGCGGGGTTCTTTCGGATTCTTCGAAGTCAAATCCGTCAGCGGCGCTGCGTATATCCGTTTTCAGCCGGGAGTATTTTTCCGGGGGAAGAGAAATTTGCCTGGTATATTGTATCCATTTCAGGCGGCCGCGTTTCATCTGTGTCTGGTACTGACGGGTTATATCGGCGTCTGTAAGGCCGTGCCGGACAAGAACGGTGTTTATCTCCCTGTTAAGGGAATGCGCATCAGGAGACAGGTCCCGCATTCTGAGAGACAGATACAGGTAAAAAAGAGAAACGGCCGCTATTAAAATGACTACCGCGCTGAAAAGGACGCGGGTTCCCGAAGATTTAATCTTTGCTTCCCCTCATAAAAATTGCCCGCGCTCGCATTATGTCAACAGCGCGGGCAAGCTGGGGGTCCCTCATTTCGGCTTCTCTCTCCACACGTTCCTCTTCCGAGAGAGTGTAAAGCTCATGTCTTTCTTCGGCCATAAGTCTTTTTTCCTCGGCTGTAAGTTTTACTTCTATATCGGGAGTGACTCCCTCTCCGTGTATAGGATTACCGCCCGGGGTAAAATATTCGGCGGTTGTAAGACGGAGAGACGAACTGTCTTCAAGGGTTATAATTGACTGTACTGACGCCTTGCCGAAAGTTGTTTCTCCTACAAGTATAGCGCGGCCGTGATCCTGAAGGGAACCCGCTACGATTTCAGAGCCGGACGCTGAGCCTTTGTTTATAAGTATTATCATCGGAATCTCCGGAGCAACCGGCCTTGAAGTTGAATGAAACTCGCGGCTCTGGTTTGGAGCCCGGCCCTGTGTATATACCACAAGGTCACCGCGGGACAGGAACATTTCCGAAACTTCTATGGCGGCTTTTAAAAGGCCGCCGGGATTGTTTCTGAGGTCAAGTATCAGGGATGCGGCCCCGCCGCTTATTTTATCCTGAATAGTTTTTTTGAACACTTCAGGCGCATTGCCCGAAAAATCAGTAAGCCGTATATAGGCGATATCCTGGCTGATTATTCTTCCGAAAACTTTGCGGGGCACAATGGTATCACGCACTATTGTATATTTTATATAATCTTCTTCCTCTTCACGCTTTATGCTGATAGTTACCTCTGTGCCTTCCGGACCGCGTAACTGATTTACAGCGTCTTCCATTGATATTCCGCGCGCGGATTCGCCGTCAATCTCCACAATCAGGTCACCCGGCAGTATTCCTTTTCTGTAAGCGGGAGTTTCAGGCATTGGAGTAATTACCTTTATATATTCGCCTTCTTTGGTTATTCTTATTCCGAGGCCGCCGAATTCTCCTTCTGAATCTTCTCTGACGCGGTCTGCGGTCTTTGGCTCCATGAACTGGGAATAATCATCAAGAACGCCTATCATACCGTCTATCGCTCCGTAAATTATATCCTTTACAGGCATTTCTTCCACGTAATTGTCTCTTATAATAGTGAAAGCGTCGGAAAACAGGCGCATATACTCATGAATATCCTCCTGAGAAGCGTTTTCTGCGTTCTGCCTGCTCTGCAGGTTGACAGGAATTACCGAAACGGTAATCATAACCGCACTGCTTACAATTAAAGCTGCCAGGAAAATAGTTATATTTTTCTTCATTTTATTTTACTCCGTTTCATATGCTTTTACTTAAGCCACCGGAGGGGATCATCGGGCTCGGATTCGCGGCCGAGCTCGAAGTAAAGGCAGTCAGACACCGAACCTATCGTATCAAGGGGTTCCGTCATACTGCCGACCTGCTTCCTTATACTGTCCAGCCCTCCGTATATAGTATAATAATTATTTCCGTGATCTATTACAACCATATTCCCCCGCCCCCTGAATTCCTGGGCAAAAACGACTTCTCCCCCGGCAACTGCCATTACCTCTGCGCTGCCGGGTACTTCTATCTCTATACCGCGGTTGTATATGTGGGTGTCCAGGGTCGGGTGCCTCTGCCTGCCGAATCTCGAAACAACTTCTCCCCTGACCGGCCACGGAAGCATTCCCCTTCCCTGAGTAAAATCCTGCGCCAGCTGCCTCAGGGCTTCAAGACTCTCAGCCTTGTAGCGCAAAGATTCTATCAGTTCCTTAAGTTTTTGTTTTTCTTCCTCCATACGGCTTATTTCCTGCTGGCGGTTTGCCTGCTGCTGCCTTATTTCCTTTACTATATCAAGCTGGGCTCTTCTTTTTTCTATAAATTCGTCCTGAATTTCTATAAGCTCTCTTTTAAGGCCCGCAAGCTGAATGTTTTTAAGGCGAAGCTGTTCTGTTTCTTCTATTGTACGTCTTATTTCAGCTTCTGTTCTGACATATTCACTGACCGGTTCCCGGGTCATATAGGCAAGGACAAAATCATCCCGGTTTTCTTCTCCGAAAATGAGAGAAACCCAGCTGCGCCGGGCATTTCTGTTGGACCTGTAATAGTAAGCGCGGGCCAGGCACTGTATATCCTCACCGTGTCCGGTTTTTTGCCGCTCTTTTTTTCTTATAGCTTCTTCTGATTCGAATATCCTTCTGCTTACACTGTCAATATCGCTTCTAAGACGGGACAGTCTTGCCTGCCTGGCATTTATCTGTCTGTCCAGCTCATCAAGTTTTTCCGTCAGTTCCTTTTCACGCTCTGTGAGAAGACGGAGTCTTGACCTGAGATGACTTATTTCTGTTTCAATAAAGGAAAGTTCCTCTTCCTGACCGGAGACTTGCTGTTTCAGGGCGTCTATTTCATCTCCTGCAAACACAGCCGGAGAAGAAATAATCAGAATTAGCAGAACTCCTAGTGCTTTTTTAGAGTGTATATACATATCAGGGCAAACACAGAAACTGACAGCGCCGCTGTAAGAACAGCGGAAATGAAAACCGACTGGATACTGAAAACCGGCGCGCCGGACAGCGCGTAAACCGAGTAGAATACAACAGAGGAGGCAATGGCGCATAAAATACCGGTAAAGAACTGTCTTGTAAGTCCGGATGATATTATTTTTATAAACGGAGCTCCGATATCGGCTGCCGCATCTATTATTTCAGAGAAAAAATAATAATAAAAAAGCGCGCCGAAATATATTAGCAGCAACGCCGCCGCGCACAGCGCAAACATTAAAATCATACTGAAAAAAGCAAGCCTATCAAGAAAAGCGGACGCTGCGGACACTTCTTCTATAGGAGCATCCACAAATTCCACATTATCTGTTGTTCTTATAACGGGGAATACGTCAGCCAGGGCGAACGGATCAACCCGGTGTACGCCAAGCACAAAGGTATGAGGAGGAGAAAATTCCCTATCGATAGATTCTAGTTCAGCCGCTATAACACTGTCTTTTTTAAGTTCTTCAAGGACCTGAATAGAGCTTTTAAAATCCTTTATAAAAATATTATGCATTTCAGTAAATTTTTCAATGAAAACATTTATATCTTCAGCGGAAACCGATTCGTTTACATATACTATAATGTCAATCTCCCGGGCAATCAGATTTTCCATTTCTTCCGGTACACGGCGCCCTGCTGCGGCAGCCAGGAAAAACATAGCTCCCAGAAATATGAATATATAAGAAAAAATTTTACCTGATTTCGCCATTTTGAATATCCATATATACGTCACCGGGAAAATCTCTGCGGCCGCACTCCGAGGCAGTTGCCAGAACTGCGGCGCCCCTGGAAGCGATTGCTCTAAGAATGCGGACTATTTCCAAAGAAAGAGGCTCCGAACAGAGATTAAAATCAATAAGAAAAATTTCAGGCTCTTTAATAAGAGCAAGCGCAAGTCTGAAAAGCTTTTTTTCTCCCGAAGAAAGATTTTCCGGAAGAATGTCCCGGGCCGAAATAAGGGAACAGAGTTTGAGAACGTGCATTATCCTGTCAAATGCTACTTTTGGCGGAATACCTATGATTCTCAGAATCTCAAAAAGGTTTCCGTAAACCGAAAGGGAGCTTATACACACTCCTTCTTCAAAAGCAAAACCGCAGCGCGCACGAAAGGTTCTCAGCCGCCCGCCTGCGAGCCGGTATAAGTCGTCTCCGTCAAAGAATACTTTTCCGGAAGAAGGTTTGAGGCGGCCCGAAAGAACCTGTACGATTTTAGTCTTACCGCTGCCCGACGGGCCGCGGAGCAAAATCAATTTACCTTCTTCCATCAGCAAATTTATATCTTTGAGTATCTCCCTGCGGGGATTTCCGGAAGTCCGGAGGAATATGTTCTTAGCTTCAAGAAGGGGGGGCACTTGATCAGTAAAACCTGTTAAGGTGCTTTACTCCTTTATTATGAATTGCTTCAAGCCTGGCCGCGGCTGCTTCTCCGAACTGCGTATAGGAATATTCTGACACTACCAGACTGTATCCTTCAGCGGCATTTGAATACCTCTGGTATATATCTTCTTCAATGACGGCTTTTTTATATAGGGCCTCTGCTGTAGATTCGGGGTCGGAGTAGGTGTCTATTATATTATTGTAAATTCTTATTGCCGTACGGTAATGACCCAGCCGTTGAGCTGATATTTCCGCAGCTTTCAACGCGGCGTCAGCCGTAGAAAGACCGCTGACAGACGATCTGAATTCCGGAGAGTATTGTTCTGATATATCAAGCAGCCAGTTAGATGCCTGCCGGTGATACCTTAAATTTTCAGAGAGCACCTCCGCTGCCATCAACGCGCTTTCAAAACCGTAATCCGTTCCCGTAAAATTTTCGTGCCCGGACCTGAACTCGCGCAAAGCCTGCATATACCTTCCTGCGGACCTGTAATAGAGCGCTATGCTGAACTGAAGCTGGCCGGCAAGAAGAGAGTCGGGAAAATTTTCTATTATAGTTCTGTATTTTTTGACGGCATCGGTGTGACGGCCTTCCCGCCATATCTTAAGGCCGCTTATGTACTCGGACAGAACATCGGGATCATCTGCGTTTTCCAAAAGAATAGTTTTTTTATATTTGACGCGAGGTATTATATCGGCCATAGGATAATTATCTATTATTCTTTTATAAAGAGAAGCAGCCTGTTCAAAATTGTTATCTTCTTCATAGATTTCAGCTTTGAGTTCAAGCGCCCGCGCGCAGGCTCCGTGCGCAGGATATCTTCTAAGAAGAATATTTATTACCCTTCGGGCAGCATCAGGATTACCTTTTGCCCGATAAATGCGGGCAGCCCCCAGCATGGCTGACGGGGTGCGGTACTGCTCAAGAAGTATTTCTTCCAGGCCGGCAAGAGAAGAAATGTATCCCATAACAGTTTCAACTGCCGTTCTGTCCGGAAACGTGGAATAGCGGCTGCGATAGGCTTTTTCATAATAAGAAACGGCAATTTCGACGTCTCCCTCATTTTCGTAGCGGCGGGCCAGCCAGTAAAAGATATCATCCATAAAATCGGTGTCCTGAAAGTTTCTTACCAGCATATCCATACGGCTCTCTATTAAAGTAATATCTTCGGTTTCAATCATTTCCTTTATTGTGCCGACCCTGTCCATATTACCGCGATAGTAGGAAAGAGAAATAGGAAGCCTCCAGAGTCTCAGCACTCTCATAAACTTGGCCGGAGTAACATCAATCGGAAGAAGATTGTATTCCCCTGGAGGAATAAGACGCGAAAGGCGCAGCATTGCCGTTTTATATACCGGTGCCGGCACATATTCATATTCCGTTACAAGTTCCCTGTAAATTGAAACTGCTTCATGCCCGCGGCCTTCTGCTTCCAGAATGGCGGCCTTTGTAATAAGCGCAAAGGGAACAGTCCGGGAACCGGGGTTTTTGTTTACATAGTCTCCGGCAGCCTCCAGTATTGCTTTTCTGTTTTTTTCTACATTACCGCTTTCGTCAAAATACAGTATGCCGTAACGCACCGGCATTATGCCGGAAGAGAGCTCTTTGCCGAAGTCTTCAAATTCGGAAGTGTAAAGGTACCCGTCAGCCGGGTTAAGCAGACGCGCTCCCAAAAAAACAATAACTACGGAAATAATAACTGAAAGAGCTGATTTTATTTCGGTTACATTCCAGAGGCGGGACACGGCTGCAATTGAAAGTATGAGCAGCCATGCAATAAGCACAACCCATGTCACTACTGCGGAAAAAACAAGGCCGAGAACAGGCCTCAGGATTAAAACGGCTGCTATATAAAATTCAGTTATTATAAGTTTCCGGAAGCGCTCCGCATCAAGGACCTTAGAGGACATCGGGTTTATCAGTTTCTGCACGCCTGTAATAAAAAGGGCAACTATTACAAGTGCGCCGGCCCAGAAAAAAAGCAGGGCAAATATATTGAATATCCCCGCCCGGATGTCTATCATAAAATTTCTTACAAGACCGGCGTTAGCAACAAGGATACCAACTGCAAAAACAAACAGTCCGGAAAAGAGGGGCTCGTCGTTTGAAACGCTTTTTATTGTCCGGACGGGCCTTATAAAAATTCCAAGTATTTTATTCATCATCGGCTGATATGGTGACTGTCTTTTTCAATCCGGCGGTCAAATTCTTCTTTTGTCTTTTCTTCCACGCCGCTTATACGGCTGAAAAATTTGCTTATGAAATTTTTTCTGCTCTGCTGAAGCTCAAATAAAAGTTTGCTGTTTTCTACAACTTTGTTGCGGTAAGCGGTTTTCCACTGAAGGTCGCGCTGGGCCATCCTGGCCCTGAGTTCCCTGTTGAGTTCTTCTTTATCCGAAAGATCTTCCGAAAGGCGGCTGTACCTCACCCGGAGACGGCTCAGCTCTTCTTTGTATTTTCCTATAAGGGACGAGTACCTGGACTCGTTCTGGGCTTTTTGAAGCTGAACCTCTTTAAGTTCGTCTTCTTTTTCTTTAAGGCGCAGGTCCCACATCCTTTCGTTTGCCAGTTTTTCACGGCGGAGATCTTCAAGGGACTCTTCAACTCTCTTCCTGGACTCAAGGAGTTCCTGCTGCCGGGACTGATACATTTCCTGCCACTGTTTTTGTCTTTCGTCCAGTGTTTTACGGAAATCCATGCTTAACTGTCTCTCTTGCTCTTCAAGACGGCGCCGCCAGATGCGTTCTTCTTCGTTTATTTTTTCGTTAAGGGAATCTACCTGGGCCTGTTTTTGCTGGATCTCCTTATCCGCCCTCTCTCTTGCCATAGCCAGCTCTTCCCGGGCATGCTTTACTTTTTCTTCAGCGCCGGTAATTACTGATAAAAGAGAATTTTTTTCATTTCTTATAAATTCTATATTTTCCTTTAGCTCTCTTATGTTATCTTCAAGAATCTTACCCCGGACCCGGCCGGTTTCTCTAACTCTTTCAACTTCGTTTTCCCAGCGTTCCTTCTCCGTTTCTAAATCCCGGCGCGATGACTGCAGTTGGAGCTCGGCAAATTCGGCTCTCTTTTCCTGACGTTTAAGTTCTTCTTCCATGTGGGAAATACGCTCTGTCAGCCGGTTTTCTTTCTCCTGAAGGGATTGAATCTGCTCGTTTATGCCGCGTTCCTGCGCCGTTTTCTTTTTCTTTTCCGCCGCCAATTCTTCCTTAAGCCCGGCAATTTCTGCTTCGCTGCGCTGCAGCTTAATACGCTTGTCCTCTATTTGCCGTTCAAGGCCGGCAAGGGCTGACTTAAATTCGTTTTCAATTCTTTCCTGCTTTCCTGCGGCATCAAGCTGGGCCTGTCTTATTTTTTCGGCTGATTCCAGACGGGCCGAATGCAGACTTTCTTTAAGGGTTTCTATTTCATTGCGGGCAGCTTCGGCTTCGGTCCTGAACCTGCCGTCTATATCCTCCCTGCTGCAGAGTTCGCTTTCAAGTTCATTTACGCGGGATTCAAGTTTTTGCCGTATATTGAGAGATTCCGACTGGGCTTCCATGTAGCCTGACTTTATCTCCGCTATGTGTTTTTGATGTTCCCGCCTCAGTGAGTCAAGCTCTTCGTTAAGACGGGCCTCCGTTTCGCTTTTTTCTTTTCTGAGCGCTCCTATTTTTTCAACAAAGGAAACCCTTTCTCTTTCAATCTGATCACGGCGCCGGTCAACTTCTTCAAAACGGCCCGCATACCTGTTTTCCAGTTCTTCGGACCTTTCGTTATAGCGGTTCTTTATCTTTGTTTTTTCTTCTTCGGATTCGTTTATTATCTGCTGCCATCTTTTCTTTTCCGATTCAAGTTTTTCTTTTACCCACTCCAGTTCAGAAGAAGCAAGAGCATGGTCAAGCTTAAGTTTATATATACGCCCTTCGTATTCGCCGCTGAGCTGAATGCGTACCTGTGATTCTTTTTCCTGGAGATCGGCGCGGGCACGGCGCAGGTCCCCTTCGGTCTTTGAAAGCTCTTCTTCAAGCTGATTTTTTCTTGCTATAAGACCCTTTTCCTTCTCGGAAAAATTATCAATAAGCTGGCTTTCCTTTTCTATAAACTCCCTGCGGAGTTTTTCCACCTCTTCATGAGAATCAATCTCGGTGCGGCCGAGCCTGTCAGAAAGCTGTTTCTCCCTTTCCTTAAGGAGTTCAAGCTGGTGGATAAGTTCTCTTACCCTTTCCTCGTACTGAATTTTTTGTTCTCTCGCCTGATCCTGCAGTCTCTCCTCGCTTATGCGGTATTCGGCAGCAAGCCTTTGCCTTTCTTCCTGCTGGTTTTTAAGCTCCGTTTCAAGAGAAGCTTTTATTCCCTCCTTTTCGGCTTCAAGCTGCTTTACCTGTTCTTTGAGCCTTTGAAGACCGGCCACTTTATCACTGTATTCTTCCCGTATGTTTTCGCTGTTGCGGGAAGCTTCGGCCCGGACTGACTCTATCTCGTCTGACTTTTCCCGCAGCTGCTTAAAAGCTCTTATTCTTTCGGCATTAAGCTGCTCCCTGATAACTTTAATCTCATTGCTATAGTTATCCCTCTCTTTTTCCAGAGTAAAAAGCTTTTCTTTTAATTGACCCTCAATTTCCTTTTCCCTTTTAATGTGTTCAATGCCGGAGCTGCGGTTGAGTTCTTCCTGTTTCCGGAGAGATTCCGTAAGGTTTTCTATTTCGCCGCTTCGGGCGGATTTGACCCGTTCAATTTCACGTGTAAGCTGCAGTATCTTGTCGTTTGAAGTTTTTTGTTTTTCCTTCCATATGTTGTAAAGTTCCTCTTCGCGGTCCTTCATTTTCTGCCGGGCTTCTTCCAGTTCGGAATTTTTAATCTGTATTTTTTCTTCCCAGTCTTCTTCCCTGGCATTCATTTTTGCACGAACTTCATCAACCTGTCGGAGAAGATTGTCCCTGCGCTCGTTAAGGACCCTTATCTCCTGCTCGTACTGACGGGTTATTCTTTCTTCATTCTGTGAAATCTGCTGCCTTAGCTGAGCAATTTTTTCATCTTTTTCCCTGAGAGATTCATAGTGACCGGTACGTTCTTTTTCCATCCGGTCGGAAAGTTCCCTGACAGCGTTTTCCATTCCGCGCCTGGAAAATTCAAGTTCTCCCTGCTTTTCCTCGTATTCCTTTTTCAGTTTAAGCATATCCCTGCCGTGTTCTTCTTTGAGGCGGTGGATCTCGGCCTGTTTTTGGGCTATGAGCCATTCCCAGTGCTGACGTTTATTCTCAAGGGCATCGGCCATCTCGCGGGTTTCCCTCTCCAGGCGGTGGCGAAGCTTTTTAAGCTCTTCTTCCTTTTCATTCTTTTCCTGCTCGCTAAACTTTTTCTCCTGCTGCGCATCGCTGAGCCGTTCCTGCCACACTGTTTCTTCTTCAATAACAGCCTTTTTGAAATTTTCCATTTCGGATTTTTTGGCATTCAGCTGCTCTATCAGAGACTGGATTTTTTTGTCTTTATCAAGCTGCAGGCCGTGATACTCATCTTTAAGGGAAGACAGTTTTTCCCTGAGTCCGGATTTTTCTTCTTCCAGGCGCGCAGTTGTGTTTTTCAAACGGGACTTTAAATCATCCTCCATTCTCAGAAACTCATTTTCTTTCCGATTAAGCTGGTCTTCTTTTTCAGAATTAAGCTGTCTTAGACGGCGGTTAAGAATGTCTATCTCATCCTGGCGGCCGGCAAGCCGCTTTCTGAAATCATCAAGCAGGTTGTCTTTTTCCTCTAAAGTCCTCTCAAGAGCGCTTTGAGTGGATTCAAGTTCCACGGTAAGTTCGTCTATACGATCGGAGTATTCCTGGCGGAGCTCTTCAATCGCTATATCCTTCCTGGCCGCTTCGGTCTGAAAATCCTGCGTAAGGCGGCGGTACTTTTCGGTGAAATTTTTCTTTTCGGACTGGAGCATATCCAGCGTATCGGAAAGGTCTTTTTCAAGCCGTCTGTTGTCAAGCTTAAACTGGTGTATCTCTCCCTGAAGTTCTTTTTCCCTCCGCTCCGCGGCAAGTTGCTGCTCGTCTACTTTGCGGGCTGAGGAAGCTTTGAGTTTATTGAGTGTTTCCTTTAAATCATATATTTCTTCATTGGCAGCCGTAAGCTTTTCGGCAGTCTCTTCTTCCAGCAGAACAATGCGGCTGCGTAAAATCCGGTTTTCATCTTCCTTTGATGCAAGAGTACTTTTATTTTCTTTTTTTATTCTTTCAAGTTCTTTTTTTAAGTTCCCCCTGTGTTCTTCCAGTTCCGCAAGACGATTTTCAAGCGCGGTTTCCCGGTTGCGGCTATCTTCACGCAGAGACCGGATTTCGGATTCTCTTATCCTGCGGTCGCCGCTAAGCCGGTCCTCCTTTTCAGCAAGCTGCCGGGTAAGGTCCGTCAGTTTTTCCCTGAGAGATTCTGCCTCCTCCTCCAGCCGGTTTTCTTTTTCGGTATACTCCTGCTGCAGAAGGGATTTTTCTTTTTCAAGGTTGGCTTTGTTTATCTGGTCGTCGTAAATGCGGGAGTTTTGCTCTTTTTCAAGTTTATTTTTTAAATCGTTAAAATCAGAGGAAGCTTTCTGAAGCGCGCTTTGGAGCTCTTCTTTTTTAGAAGAAAGGGCAGACATCTTCTGCTCGTATTCAGCCTGCTGTTTTTCCGACTGCAGGCGGAGTTTTTCGGCTTCCTCTCTTTTCTGCCGGAGAAGCTGGTTTATTGTTTCTTCTTTTTCGGACAACTTTGCCGAAAAATCTCTTTTTGCTTCGGCCAGGCGGGTTTCCCTGTCAGCGCGTAAGTTGGCAATTCGTTCTTTCAGGGCTGCTATTTCATCTTCAAGCCCGGATTTTCTGGATTCGTATTCCCTGCGAAGCCGCAGGTTTTCTTCTTCTTTTTCCCGCAGCCTGCGGTCAAATTCAGACTGTTCGGACCTCAGCTGTTGTTTAAGTTCTTCTATCTGACTTTTTAACTGTTCCAACGACATTTTTTTATTTCATTCTTTTTTTAAGTACGGACAACTGCGTTTTGAGATTTTTTTCTTCTTTTTTCCATTTATTCTCTACGTTTACAAGCTTTTTCCTGAGCTCCGCTTTTTTGGAGGGCTCTGCAGCTGCGCGGTATTCTTTTTCCAGAGACTGAATATCCTTTTTATTATTTTTCTTAAGCTCTCTTATATCACTTTTTATTTTATCAATCTTTTGTCTTATCTCAAGGGTTCCTTTTTTGGCTAAGACGGTGCTTGCTTGAGATGCCTTTTTCTTTTTAGCCGGCTTTGGGGCTTTGGCAGCTTTAGCAACTTTTTTCTTTACGATTTTTTTCTTGCGGTTTTTTTCCGGTCTGGATTTAATTTCTTTACCGGAAGATTTTTTATCTACCGAGAACTTTTCAATATTTTTTTCCAGGCGGCGCCTGATTTCTGTAATTTCTTTTCTTTTTTCTTCAGTTTCATATGCAAAAAGGCTGGCATGCTCCGAAAGTCTGGTCCTCATCTGTGAGTTTTCCATTTTAAGACTTTTTAATTCTTCCTGCAGCGTAACAATCCTGGATTCAAGTTTTTCCCTGAGTATGGAAATTTCGTTTTCGAAAGATTTTTTACTGGCCGCAAGCTGTGAATCTTTTTCAGCTGCAGCTGACCTGATCTTTAAGTTTTCTTCTTCCAGCTCTTTAAGAGATTCGCCAAGAGACTGGGTTTTCTTTTTTAATTCGCCCTTAAGTTCCTCAACCCGGGAGGAATAGTCCTGCCGTTGACGCTCAAGCTCTTCAAGGGCAGCCTCTTTAGCCGGAATTTCCGTTTCAACACGTCTTTTTAGAGAATTCATTTCTTTCATAAACGAAGCTTTTTCCTTAAGCCACATAGTTTCTTTTGCGGACATTTCTTCAGTCAGTTTTCTCTGTAGTGAGTCCTTTTCCTTTTTGAGCATATTATATTCCTGTTCTTTGACAGCGTATTCCGCTCTCCAGTTTTTACGGTCTTCTTCCAGCTGCTGCTGCAGCCTGCGGGAGGAACTCTTGAGTTCATCTATTCTTTCAAGGAGTGTTTTTTTTGCTTCTCCGGCTTCTTTTTTAAGAGTATTTATATGCTCGTCCCTGGCAGCAAGTTTTTCTTCTAATATTTTTTTCTGGGCATCAACCCTTTCTTCAAATTCTTGTAATATGCTTTCCAGTTCTTCTCTCACTTTGTTAACCTCCCATGTTTTCCGGTCAAGGCTGCTTTTAAGTTTATTTATTTCATCACGCAGATTTGCTTTTTCTGCAGCGAATCGCTTTCTTGTTTCTTCGTTTTCTTTATTTAAAATTTCTGACGTTTCCTTTTCCCGCCTCTGCATATCGGCCAGTTTGTTTTTATACTCCCGGCTGAGTTTGTCAATTTCCTCCTGCTTGAACTTAAGCTGGCCCGACAGGTCCTGTTCTACCAGCTGTTTCTGTTCCTTTATGCTTTCAAGTTCTTTTTTACGGATATTCTCAATCCTGCCCAATTCTGTCTCAAGACTTATTGTTTCTGCCTTGTATTTTTCTTCAAGTTTCTTAATAGTCTTTTCCTTTTCGGCCAATTCGTTTATATGGGACAGTTTTATACGGTTTATTTCTTCTTTTAAGCTTTTTATTTCGCTGTCTTTTTTCTCCGCTTCCAGAATGCGGCCGGATTCCGTATCGCGTATCTGTGTATACAGGTCATTTATTGTTTTCTCTGACCGGGTTTTTTCATTTTCATATTTTTCGCTGAGCGCCTCAAGTTTGGCCCGGACGCCTTCAGCATAGCCTTCGGCTTCTTTTATTTTTTCCGAAAGGCGGGCTTCCTCACGGGAATGGGAAAACTTTAACTCAGACATATCTTCTTCAAGGGAAGACAGCGTGGCAGTATAGTAGCGGACTTTTTCTTCCATATTATTAGCCAGAAAGCTGTTTTGCTGCGTGAGCCGGATTATTTTTTCCGAAGCTGATTCAAAATTCTTTTTAAGGGTTTCATAGCGTTCGTCGGCAGCCCTTAGATTGGAAAGAACAGATTTTTTTTCTTTTTCATAGCCCTGGTGCTCTATGTCCTTTTCGCGTACTTTGCTTTCAAGCTCAAGGCGAAGCTGGGCAAATTTTTCCGAGTACAGGTTTTCAATTCTTATGTTTTCGTTTTCGAGAGAATTTATACGTTCCTTCAGTCTGCTCTCTTCCGAGGCAAAACGCTCCCGGGTTTCGGCAAAAGAAACGGATAGAGAATCCATAGCGCGCCGCTTTTTTTCTATTTCCTTTTCATATTCTTTGCGGGAGGATTTAAGTTCCTCAGAAAGGGAAGCGCAGGCGGTTTTTTCTTCTTCAAGGCGCCCGAGCAGTTTGTTTATCTCTTTTTCCTTTTCGGCTATGGTATCTGAAAGAGCATTTATTTGGGATGAAGAAGCTGCCTTAGAGGCGGAAAGAGAGGATGCAAGAGATGATTTTTCCGATTGAAGAACTTTTATTTCCTCCTGTTTCTGCCTCAGGTCTTTTGCAAGTCCGGCAGTTTTGTCAGCGTTTTCCCTCAGTCTCTCAAGAATAGCGTCTATTTCTTTTTCTCTCTCTTTAATAGTGTTTTCAAGGGCGCTTTTTTCCTGCCGGCGCGCTTCGTCAGTAGACGAAAGGCGGGAGGAAAGATCCGAATTTGTTTTTTTCAAATCTTCTATTTCGTTATTCATACGGCCGCAGCGGACTTTAAGCTCTTCTATACCGGATTCTCTTTCCCTGAGGGTTTCTAAAAGCAAAGCGCGCTCTTTTTCTTTTTCCCTGAGAACATCCGAAAATGAATCTTCCCTCTGTATACGAGCTTCTTTTTGGGTTGCAAGCTCTTCGGAAACAGCCGCAGCTCTTTCGTTAAGGGCTTCTATTTTTTGGTCCTTGTGCCTGAGCTGCTGATTAAGCTGCTCTATATTTTTCTCTTCTTTTTCTATAAGGGTCAGCAGACGGTTTATTTCTTTTTCCCGTTCAGAAATTGTATCTTCAAGAGCTTTTGCTTCCAGCAGGCGCGCCTGCTCCGAAGAAGAAAGGCGGGCCTTAAGTTCGGACTTTGCAGATTTAATATCTTCTATTTCCTTTTCTCTTTCACTGATCTTGAGTGAAAGCTGCCTGTCTACTTTTTCGATTTCGTCTTCAAGGCCGTTTCTTATGCTTTCTTTTTCGGTTTCAAGCCCGGCTATTTTAAGGTTAAGTTCGTTTACAGTTTCTTTTAAGGCATTTATTTCACTAAGGTATTCAGCGCTTTTCTTTTCCAGTGTTTCTTCGCGGTGGCTGATTTCTTTTTGAAGTTCTTTTTCCTTCTGCGAACTTAAATTTTCATTGCGGTCCATTTCTGAGCGCAGTTGAAGAATATTGTTTTCAAGGCCTGCTATCTGCTCTCTCCTCTTTGCTTCCTGAAGGGATTTTTCTTCCTGCAGGTCTGCCAGCAGGCGTTCTTTTTGATGCAGGGCGTTTGTTAATTTTCCCCTTTCTCTTTCAAGTTCCGCATTAAGATTATCTTTGCTGCCGCTTAGTTCTCCAATTTTATTCTCCAACTCCTGTTTTTCGCGTGAATGAATATTAATTATATTTTCTTTTTCACCCTCAAGACGGTTAAGATGAATTGAATAATTTTTTTCCGCCTCGGAAGCCTGATGCTTCAGAGAACCGAGAGTTTCTATGAGCCCGGCTTTTTCCCTTTCTTTTTCAGAAAGGCTGTTTTTTATTTTATCTCTAAGCCGTGTCAGCCGAGCCTCGGATTCGTCCCTATGCATATCAAGGCGCTGCTGCAGGCGAACGTGCTGCTTTTTTAACTCTGAAATATCCGATGTCTTTCTTTCTATGTCTGACTTCAGTTGCAATTCAAGAGTATTTTTTTCTTCGCGCTGCCTGCTTAGCTCATCAAAATAGCTTTCTTTGACTCCCTCAAGCTCCCTCAAGTGTTCATCCCGGGCCCGGTCAAGTGCTGCCTGACGGGCTGCAAGCAGGTTCTGCTGTTCTATTATTTTTCTTTGAAGCGCGGAAATTTCGGCCTTTAGGATTTCCGTTTCGCGTTTACTGCGTTGGTCAATACTTTTTCCGGCTTCTTCGATTTCGGCAATGCGCAGTGAATACTCGTCCTTTATTTCCTGCATCCGGGAGTTGTATTCGGATTTAACGGAAGCTATTTCTACTTTAAGGCTGTCTATAAGTTTTTGTTTTTCGGACAGACGCGCTGTCCATCTATCTCTTTCCTGCTCAAAATCTTCAAATCCTTCCGTTTCGCCCTTAAGTTTCTGCTCTAGTTCGTCCCTGGTCCTTTCAAGCTCCGCTTTTTTCATCTGGTATTCGGCCCTGAGTTTTGCCTGTCTCAGGTTCATGCGGGCTTTAAGGGAATTTATTTCCCTCTGTTTGGCTGACAGTTTCTTTTCCCACATAACCCTCTCACGGGTAATCTGCTGTTTCATATCTCCCATTTCCCGGTCGAGGTTTTTTTTGGAAAGGTCTATCTCTTTAATTGACCTGGAAGAGTTGTTCTGTTCGGGAGGATCGGAGAGGGTTTCGGGTTGCTTTAGATTTTTTTCAAGTTCGGTTATTTCTGAATCTATTTTTTCAAGGGTTGAATTTATTTTGCTTATTTTTTCTTTGTCTTTCCTGGGATCAAAGTCTTTGAGGGCTTCCTGCAACCGGCAACGGGCATCTTTCTTTGCGGAAAGTTTAATTCTTGCTTCGGATTGTTTTTCCTGACTGTTTTTGCTGTTCATTTATAGCCGCAGGTATCTTCTGTTACACAGCCGGGTGGCTGTTTTTTCTTTAGTATGGCTGCAGATTGTCTGTTTTTTCATAGAAAATATTTTTTTCTTTCTATTTAAACACGGAAAAACATATAAACATCCGCGCCTGAAAAGTGAACTTCAGTTCATAAAACGGGATTTCTTTAACCAGTGGCGGGGTGGACGAGACTCGAACTCGCGACCTCCGGCTTGACAGGCCGGCGTTCTGACCAAACTGAACTACCACCCCGCTCTTAAATTACTTTTTGTGTGATACGCAGTATTTCGATCTTCCTGCGGCCTTAGCTTTACACTGTCTTTTTTTACCTAATTTTTTGTCCTTGACAGAAGCTGAGCATCTTGCCGCTTTTTTCGGGGCTGCTTTTTTCGCTGTTTCCTTTTTTGCCACTTTTTTCTTCGCCGCCGGTTTTTTTGCTGTTTTTTTCTTTACAGCTTTTTTCTTCGCCGCCGGTTTTTTCTTAGCAGCCTTTTTTTTCTTAGGCGCCGCCTTCTTCTTCACGCTTTTTTTGGCCATAATTACACCTCCTGCGCGTTACCCCGTTAACTTTAAAAATAAGTATACATATAAAATTTTAAAAAGTAAAATACAGTGCTTTAGCTTTACTTAAAATGCGGCCCTCACGGATATATTATAATTCCGCCCGGCGGCAGGATACCATGCTCCAAAGTAAGAAACGCTGTATTTTTCGTTGAACAGATTTTTTATCCCTAATATTAATTCGGTATTCTGTACAACATTTATTACGCACCTGCTATTTACAACAGTATATGCCTTAAGTTTATCATCTTCGTTAGCGTAGTCTCCCCCGGCATAACGTCGGCCGGTATAATTCGCACCGGCAAGAAGCCTGATATCGGGCATTACGGGAGCGCTGACTGCAGCGGTATACTCGTATGAAGGAACAAGGGGTATTTCGCTGCCTTTGTACTCTCCCTTTTCAAATATGGTTCTTCCTACAGAAGCTCCAACTTTGAAATTTACCTTTTCCACAGGTATCAGCAAACGGGCTTCCATAGCATCGCGGCGGGTCCTGTCTATATTTACGTTTCTCCAAACAGCAGGATCAGCATCAAAAGATATCATATCATCAATAATCATACGGTATGCGGAAATATCAAGAAAAACTGCCCGGCCAAGTCCGACGCCCATCCCGGCTTCAACCGAATATCCGTGTTCCGCATCCAGGTCGGGGAAAAAACCTTCCGGCCCGCCCTGGTAAGAGGCCTGTTCGTCTGCAGCCGGGTAGCGGTAGTGTGTCCCGTACGATACGTAGCTTCTTATACCCGCAGCAGGAATAAGTACCGCTCCGGCCCTGAAAGCGCTGCCGGTATGATGGCGCGATTCTTTAAAACTTACGATATCAGAATCGTGATCCACTTCTATTGAAGCTTCTTCAATGCGGTAGCCGCCGGAGAGTATAAGGCTGCTGAGCGGCTGCAGTTCACCGTGAACATATCCTCCGTAAACAGGCATAGCGATACTTGTTGCGGAGTCTTTCTCTTCCCTTTTCTCCGAATCAAAAAGGCTCACATTCAGGTTGTTCCTGTAAAAATCTCCTCCAACCATAGCATTAACCTTTACAGACCGCATCTCCGTTTCAAAACCCAATGCCGGCGAAAGGGATACGGAGTCCATATCACGGTCAAAGAAACTTGGAAATGAAGCCATATCCACCTGCTCTTCACGGAGGGAGTATGCAGTATTCAGAGTAAATGAAATTGCCGGACTGAGTGGAATACCGAACTCGCCGGATATTTCACTGCGGGTTTCGAACGCCTCATCGTTGCTATTATCCTTCCTTACCGGATTCCAGAATTCATCAAAATCAGCCGTATATCTTGCCTGCTTCGGGTCCTCTTTGAGTTCCTCCCGGGTCAAACCCCCCGGCATCTGGTACGATGAAGAAATATAAGAAGCCCGCACCGCGCAGTTTATTCCCGCAGGCAGCCCGCCTTCCCTGTAGGACAGATAGATTCCTTCGGAATCGGCGCCGCTCCTCAGGCGGTAACCTTTTTCGGTGCGCCTTTCGGCAGAAAGGTAAACCCCCCGAATCTCGTTTCCCCTTCCGTAGCTGAACTGCTGCCCGAAAACACCGTAGCTTCCAGCATCGGCTTTCAGTGTAAGCGTTTCGTAGGGCTCGCCTGAGCGGCTTATTATGTTTATTACACCGCCGGCTGCGCTGCTGCCGTGCATCACACCCGAAGGGCCGCGCACCACTTCTATTCTCTCAATTGCCGCCAGAGGAATTTCAAGCCAGTTGACCTGGCCTATATCCACCCTGTTAATGCGCCGCCCGTCAAGAAGAATGAGAGTCCGGAGATGGGAGTTTTCCCCCGTACCTCTTATATCCACGGTCGCTCTCCCCGTAGTCCCGCTAAGATTATTTACACTGACACCTTCCAGGGAAGACAGAAGTTCATCCACGGTTCGGGCACCGCTTTCAATAATTTCCCGGCGGCTTATGACACTTACAGAGCCGGGCCAACGGTATGCTTCAGTAACACTTCTTGCAGGCGTTACAACTACCTCTCCCAGGTCTCCCATGTAATCCCCGCTCCAGGCATAAAGAAACCCGCTCCACATAATAATAATAAACGCCAGAACCGTTTTCTTTTTTATTTTCATAGCTATCCTTTCGTTAAAAAACAGAACCGTCCCCTTTTCCCTTCTTAAGGCAGAACATATTTTTTACCTTCTACCTCTTCAACCCTTATTCCTTTACCGTAAATGTTTTCAAGAAATTCTTTATTTATTACATCACAGGAAGCACTTCCGGACACAAGCATTCTGCCGTCTTTAAGAGCCGCCGCATGACTGCAATAGGCGGAAACAAGGTTAATGTCGTGAAGAACAGCGATTATGCTTACTCCCGAACTGTTTATTTTTTTGAGGACACTGAAAACCTGTTTTACGTGGTGTATATCAAGGTGGCTGACCGGCTCGTCCATAAGCATTATACGCGGCCGCTGGCATATAGTCCTGGCAAGCAGAACTTTCTGTTTTTCTCCCGTTGAAAGACTGGAAACGGTACGGTCTTTAAAGGTTTTTATTCCGACCAGGTCCATTGCCCGCAAAACTTCTTTTTTATCTTCACGCGTTTCCGAAGAAAATTTTCCCTGCCAGGGATTGCGGCCCATAAGAACCGTTTCAAATACAGTAAAAGGAAATACGGAGGGAGAGGCAGGCGGCAGGTAGGAAATTATTCTGCTTCTTTTACTGACACTCATTTCTGATATATTAAAACCACCGGCTTTTACTGTCCCTTTGTCGGGTTTTATAATTCCAGCCATAATTTTCAATAGAGTTGATTTGCCGCTGCCGTTGGGGCCTATCAAAGCCATAAAACTTCCGGAAGGAACAGCAAGATCCATTCCCTTCAGTTTAAAACCTTTTTTATAACCTCCGCTCAATCCGCAAACATTAATATTCATCTTTTTATGAGCAGATAAAGGAAGAAAGGCGCGCCGAATACAGCCGTCACTATTCCTACAGGAATTTCCATGGGAGCGAACAGTCCTCTTGCAAGCACGTCGCAGAATACAAGAAATCCGG
>PWMP01000187.1 GCA_003558145.1 Elusimicrobiota bacterium | reverse complement strand
TCATTATTTTTCAAAAAATTAAGCAATCCTCCAAGTGTTATTATCATCGGAAGGCATTCTTTTCCTGATGTGTATCTGCGTCCTAATTCAAGATGTTTCTTCGTATCTGCAGGAAGGGCGCAGGCCCCGGCGCCTATTGAATTAAGCACCGCGGCCGCCGTGGCCGAGGATTCTCCCATATTGGGTATAAGTATTTTTCCGCCGTTATTCATTGCATCGGTAACCGTAACAGTATCGCAAAGATTTTTAAAATCGGAATAATTTTCGCTTTTCAGAGGTTTATAATTTTGTATGCCGTATATAAAAGCCTCAATACGGGTTTTAAATCCGGCTTGTCCCGTATAAGCGTCGGATTCAAGTATGGCATAGGGCTTGCCGCTGCATATGTATTGAAAAAAATGAATTAAAAAACTATCCGGCCCGCAGGAATAGACCGAGAGCCACAGCGGATAAACCCCTTCGGTTTTCCTTATATTCTGGGATGCCTGAAGCAGATCCCGGCCGTATCCCCAGAAAATACGGCTAAAATCAGTATCGCCGTTTTTAAACGGATAACATGATCCAGGTATGGCTATTGCCCCGCTTTGACGGATTGATTCCGGAATTCCCGCTGAAATAAGGGGGGCGTTAACTATGTACGGATGACCCAGAACAACAACCGCCGGAATTTTGTTCTTTTCTGCAAATTCAAGGGCTCTGCGGCCTGATTCGATACAGTCCCGCCAAAAAGACTGCTGTGCAACAAGGCCTGCCCTGAAGGCCGAACGTATACCAGAAGAAGAAACCCCGAGTATCTTTTTTAGTTTAAGAAACTCTTTAAGGTTTTTTTCAAGGCCGCCTTTCAGGTTAAGAATCGGGCTGAGTACGCGGGTTTTAAGCTTTGGGGACAGCATATCGGGGGCAGCCTGCGAAAGAGGGCAGGCATAACAGCGACCCCCGGCATCTCCTTTGCTTTTGGATGAAACTTCAAGAACTTTGGGAAGAAATATAAAATTTTCTTTTTCCTGCTGCTTTGCCTGACCGGCCAGAATCTGCAGCGGAGCGCAGAAAGTTGATTCACAAAGGCCCGCGCCTTTTTCAAGAATAGATATACCGCCATCTTCTATTATCTTTACCTGAAAGCCCAGGTTTCGGAAAAATGCGGCTGAAAAGGGTAGTATCTCTTCGGTTTCCAACCCGCGCGGTATACCTATTGTTTTGGATTTAACCGGCATCTGCCTTATATAACTGCGTATAAGTTTTTCTCTTTCCGCAAAAGCATCGGGACCCCGGGCTATGAGAGATTTTTTTTCGGAACTGCTTTCAAACTTATCACAGGCGCCGCCCCAGAAAAAGAGTTTCTCTCCGCCTGCAGTATTAATTTTTATTCTGTGTATGCTGCAGAGGTTGCCATCAGTACAGCCGTCCCTGGAAGTGCACCTGAAGGTCTTTCTATCTGCTATGTGGCTTTCAAGAAAACGGTTAAGGTCCAGAAAAAGCCCATTCTTCATTTTTTTACCGAGTTCTTTTCCAGTAAGAACGGCTATTCCCAACGCTCCGGGTGTTCCCGGAGAAGGGGGCACAGTGATCTCCCGGCCGGTAACGGTAGCAAGGGCCGCGGCCAGTGCGATATTTGTTGCCGGCTTACCCTGAAGGAAAATTCTATTTCCGTATTCACGGCCAGCCTTTACCCGGTTATCGTAATTAAGAACAATTGAATAATACAGCCCGGCTACGATTTCGTCAACGGACGCTCCTTTTCGTTTTGCTTCGTCTATTTGTTCCGAGATAAATACTGCACAGTGCTGCCCCAGGTCAACGGCCCTTTCGGCCTGCAGGGCCATTTTTCCGAATTTGCTGACATTTTCAATTCCGAGGCTGCTTAACTGTTCGGCCAGAAACGAACCGGTTCCCGCAGAGCATACTGTATTCATGCAGGAGTCAATGACACGGCCGCAGTCCAACTTGACATACTTGGCATCCTGACCGCCTATGTCAACTACGGTATCTACCCGGTTGTCATAGAAATGGGCGCCGGCGGCGTGGGCAGCAATTTCATTAAGCACAAAAACTCTTTCTCTCACTCCTTCAGGCAGAGAAGCCTTTATTGCTCCCGAAACGATTTCTCTTCCGGAACCTGTAACTCCGACAGCTTCAATCATAGAGAAAAGTTCGGATGGAATACTTTTCAGCAGGGTTTTCGCTGCCTCAATGGGCCGCCCGGCAGTTTCAGTATACGATTCAAAACCAGGCCTGGCGCCTTTCATTAATACCGCTTTGCAGCCGGTGGAACCTATATCAAGTCCCGCTATGACAGAACCGGGAGATGCATTGATATCGGAGGATTGTAAACGGCATACCCTGTTCAGCGCATCTGAAAGGGGAGGCAGATACTTAAGGTCAGCTACAGTCTTTGGAGAACGCCTGGCTGCCTTGCTCTTATGGGAAACTCCTTCAAGAGCCGCGCCCAGCGCTTCAAAATAAAGATGACTTTCCGGAACTATAATTTTTGCACCTGCGGGCAAATTGCGCTCAATTGTTTTTCTTATCCTTTTCAGGCCGGCAAGCCCTCCGGTTAGAATAACTAAGGGTTTTATTCCTTTTTTGAGGGCCAGTTCAAGAGCGCTTTTGGCGGATGCGTCCAGTACACCGGCAGCTGTTTCTTCTATACTGTGCCCGGTATTAAGAAGGTGAGTAAAATCCGTTTTCATTGTGACGCCGCAGCGCCTGGTAATGTCTGCGCTCTCCGCATTTGCGGCAAGACTGTCAGCCTCTGTTAAGCTGCAGTTTACCCTTCGTAAAATCTGATCAAGAAAACTGCCTGCCCCGGCTGCACAGCGGGGATTCTGACTGTATTCGGACATCCCCGCCCTGTCAATATTAAGAACTGAAAAGCCTCCTCCGCCCAATCTTATGACACTAAGGTCCCTGTCAGGATAGAGGAAGCGGGCCGCTCTTTCCTGGGCGGGCCGTTCTACTATTGAAGGAAACGAAAGATTTTCCCTGAACTTGCCCGTTGCGGTTACATGGTCACTTTCTTTAATATCCCATATTTGCTCAAGCCGGCGAAAATGTTTTTCTATATCCTGTTTATGTGCGGCGAAATAGCTGTCCTTTATTTTCGGTTCTTTTCCTTCATATTCAAGCAGTACTGCCTTGAAAGTTATTTTTCCTGCATCTATACCTATTGCACGTTTATTTTTATGATTCATATATATTCCTTCTTAACTAGTAATTCTATTGAAAGAACTCCTGCTTGTCAAAAGTACAAAAGAGATAGAATTCCTTGAATACAAGCATTAAATTTGTATAATCTGACAATATGACACTTAAAGAAAAAGAGAATTGCCGTGGCTAAAATTTTAAAAAGCTGTTACTGCGGTTTTTGTTCCGGAGTTACACTTGCAATAAAAAAAGCCCGGAAAGCTTCTGCCGGAGGCAACATCTATACTTTAGGCCCTATAATACACAATCCTCAGGTGGTTGAAAATTTAAGAAGAAATAATATAATAGACCAGAGCGGTTCGCCCGCAAAGATAAGTTCCGGGAGCTGCGTATTGATAAGAAGTCACGGCATTCCTCTTCATATCGAAAAGGAACTGGAAAATAAAAATTGCCGTATTGTTGATGCTACATGTCCTAAGGTTAAAAAAGCCCAGGAAATTTTCAGCAGGCTGGCGGAGAGGTACGGAAGAGTTTTTATTGTAGGAAAAAAAACTCACCCGGAAGTAAAGGGCATTATTTCACGGGCGCCACGCAAGGGTATAGTCCTGCCGGGTCCGAAAGAAGCAAAGAAAATTCCGTCCGGTAAAAAAACGGGTATTATTGCTCAGACTACTTACAGACGGGAAGTGTTTTTTGCTACGGTTTTTGAAATAATTAAAAAATTTGACGTGGTTGAAATGCATAATACAATATGCCAGGAGACCATTTGCCGGCAGGAAGAGCTAAAAAAACTTGCAAAAAAAGTAGATGTTCTTTTCATAGTCGGCGGAAAAAACAGTTCAAATACCAAAAGGCTTTTTGAACTGGGACGGGAGCTGGCCGACGCTTATCATATTGAGATACCGTCCGAAGTCCTGCCCTCCCAATTGAAGGGCAGAGAGAACATAGGTATAGCCACGGGAGCTTCAACTCCCATGGAAATTGTTGAGGAAATTGAGAAAAAAATCCAAAAATTAACAAAATCTAAATAAGGAGAACGTTTAAAAGGTTATGGCAGAAGAAAAATTAAGTATGGAGGATGTAGTAAGGCATGTCGAACAGCAGACAAGCCAGGGACGTATTATCACGGGAACTATTATTGACATAGATACTAAAAAAGGCGCAGTCCTGGTCGATACCGGACAAAAAGCCGAAGGAGTCATAGATCTCGAGGAGTTTGAAGGGGAGGAGATAAACATAGGGGATGAAGTCGAAGTTTATGTTATCAAGAAAAGCCACGATTATGAGCACCCCCCTGTATTGTCGCACAGAAAAGCTAAACTTGAAAAGAAAATTGAGGATATAGAAAAAGCATTTAGGGAAGAACTTGTCCTTGACGCCAAGCTTGAAAAGAAAATAAAGGGAGGTATTATAGCGGATATCAGCGGAGTAAAAGCGTTTATGCCCGCTTCACTGGTCGGTTACCCCATGGTCAAGGACCTTGATTCGGTAATTGGTGAAACCGTACCGTGCCGTATAATAGATTTTGAACGCGACAAAAAGAACGTCGTCGTGTCATGGAAAAAAGCCATCGAGGAAGATGTCCGCCGGCAAAGGGAAGAGCTTTTTGAACAGCTTTACCCGGGTAAACTTATAAAGGGCGTAATTTCCGGAATAAAGAGTTTCGGCGCATTTGTGGACCTGGGGGGCATAGACGGTCTTCTGCATATAAGCGAATTATCATGGGGGCATGTTGACCGGGTTGAAGATATGCTTGAAGTGGGCCAGGAAGTTGAAGTTAAAATTAAAAACTTCAATCCCAAGTCCAACAGGATTTCACTCAGCCTTAAAGACACGATGCCAAATCCGTGGGAAAATATAGAAGAGAAATATTCCGTGGAATCAGTTTTTGACGGAAAAATAACCGGCGTTACTTCCTATGGAGCTTTTGTGGAACTGGAACCCGGTGTTGAAGGCCTTGTCAGGACTGAAGAAATTTCCTGGACCGAAAACGTAAAACATCCCAACTCGGTTTTAAATAACGGTGATGAAGTTCAGGTAAAAGTGATTTCCATTGAAAAAGAAGGGGAAAAGATGGCTCTCAGCATAAAGCAGACCCAGTCAAACCCCTGGGAAGAAATCGCTGAAAAATTCCAGGCCGGAAACGTGCTTGAAGGAGAAATAACCCATATTACCGACTTCGGCGCTTTCGTTATGATTGAGAAGGGAGTGGAAGGACTTATACACATCAGTGACATTACCTGGGAAAAAGAAATAAACCATCCCGGCGAAGCTCTGGAAGTAGGACAAAAAGTCAAAGCAAAAATACTTAACATAGATCCGGATAAACAGAAAGTTTCTTTGGGACTGAAACAGCTGGAAGACAATCCCTACAATGACTACCCTGCAGGATCAGAGGTTGACGCAAAAGTCAAAGAAGTACAGCGCGGCGGCACTTACCTGGAACTTGAAAACGGACTCGAAGCTTATATCCATATATCAAATTATGATCCGGGAAGAACCGACGACCTCAGGGAAGAACTTAAAGAGGGAGACACCCTTAAAGCGAAAGTCATTAAGAACGATCCTGAGAAGAAATATATCGAGCTAAGCAGAAAAGCCCTCATAGTTTCTAAAGAAAAGAAAAATATGGAAAAGTATATGGACCCCGGCGCAGGCCAGGGAGCCTCAATTAAAGACATCCTGGGCGAAAAATTTAAAGGATTAAAAAAAGACGACGAATAAATGAAAAACTTTTATTTTTTCTTTCTGATTTTTTTTTAACTTCACAACACCTTTATGCCGGTTTTCAACTCAGAAGAGAAAATTTTCGCTGGAACGAGACGCACACACCCAACTTTATAGTTTACAACTATATATCCGGTGACGATGCACTGGACGAAGAATACTTTCTTAACCTTCTTAACAGACTTGAGCATATCAGTGATGATATAAGTGATCTTCTCAACCTGGAATTCCCGGACAAGAATGTAGTCTTCATATATAATACCCACACTCATTTCAGGCAAAACAGAATAGCTGCAGTCGGCGAAGGGACCCTCGGTTTTGCTGATAAATTCAAAAACCGCCTGGTAATCCCCTACATGTCGTCACCGGATGAACTGGAACATCTGATGGCGCACGAGTTTACACATATCGGGCAGTTTGAAGCCCTTTACGG
>PWMP01000095.1 GCA_003558145.1 Elusimicrobiota bacterium | reverse complement strand
ATTTTGTAACTCCCGGTAACTTCCCTTCCGAAGCCAGCTTTCTGAAACATATCCTGCATATGCCGAAATCCCGCATATGTCCTCTACGCCTGCCGCAGAGGCTGCAGCGGTTATATTTTCGAACTCTGAATTTAGGAGTTCTTTTCTGTTTTTCAATCAGTCCTTTACGTGCCATTTTACTCCTTATCTTTAAATGGGAATCCCATACGCTCAAAAAGCTTTTCGGAGAGTTCCCTTTCCTGCCTATTGGTTATAATTGAAATACTAAGGCCTTTTGCCATTTTAAGTTTATCCTGATTTATTTCCGGAAATATCGATTCATCATTTATTCCTATCGTTAGATTTCCGAAACGGTCTATACTTTTCTTCAGCCCGCCAAAATCTCTTATACGCGGTATCGCTATTGTAAGAAGCTTGTGAATGAACGCATACATCCTTTCTCCTCTTAAAGTAACTTTACACCCAATAGGATTCCCTTTTTTCAGCGTAAAATTGGATATAGCTTTCTTAGCTTTGGTTACAATCGGCTGCTGACCGGTTATGAGCTTAAGATTTTCTACAGCCTCTTCAAGCAGAGCTTTGTCGTCCTTTGCTTTGCTTACCCCTACGTTCACTATAACCTTTTTTATTTCCGGAACACCGTAAGGGGAACCTACTTTAAATTCCTTTTGAATCTCCTGGACAATATTATCAACATAATCCTTGTAAACAGGGCTTTTTAACTGTTTGGCCATTAAACTACCATTTCTCCACACTTCCTGCAGACTCTTATCTTTTCACCGTCTTCAAGACGATCAAATCTTACTTTTGAAGGCTGATTACACTTGGGACATACAAGACGCAGGTTTGAAATATGAATCGGCCTTTCTATTTCCATTACTCCGCCGAGTTCAGTTCTTGTAGGGCGCGTATGCTTTTTTGCAACATTAAGTTTTGATACCGTAGCTCTGTCTCCCGGAGGAAGAACAGATATAACTTCCCCTTGCTTCCCCTTATCTTTACCGGCTTTAACAATGACTGTATCTTTTTTCTTTATTTTGTACATTTTATACAACCTCCGGAGCAAGTGAAATTATTTTAGCGAAATTTTTATCTCTGAGTTCACCAGCAATGGGCCCAAAAACCCTTGTTCCAACCGGCTGCATTTTCTCATCAATCAAAACCGCCCCGTTTTCGTCAAAACGAAGTACGGTGCCATCCGCCCTCTTTACAGGATAACGTGTTCTTACTATAACCGCTTTGACTATTTCACCCTTTGAAATGCTTCCGGACGGAATAGTATCTTTCACGGTAGCGGTAATAATGTCTCCTACTGAAGCTGTTTTTCGCTGGCCCCCTCCCAGAACACTTATACAAAGTATTCTCCGGGCACCGGAATTATCAACAACTTTAATCTGTGATTCCGTCCTTATCATTTTTTCCCCTTTACCTGAAGAACTCTCCACCTCTTCATTTTGCTGAGAGGACGGCTTTCTTCAATAACCACGGTATCCCCCGCCGCAGATGTGTTCTGCTCGTCATGTGCATAATACTTTTTATTCCTACGAATGACTTTTCCATAAGTACTATGTCTTAACATGCGTTGAACTTCAACTACCCTGGTTTTGTCCATTTTGTCGCTTATTACCTTGCCGGTCAACTTTTTTCTGCCTGGCGAATTATTTTTACTACTTTTCATTTTTCTCTTCTTTTTCTTTATCTTTAAGTACCGACTGAATTCTTGCAATATCTTTCCTTGCAACCCTTATCTGAAGCGGATCGCTCAGAGCGCCGCCGGCATGCTGAAATTTCATTTCAAGCAGCTTTTTCTTGAGCGATCTGAGACGGTTTCTCAATTCTTCAGGGTTTTCATTTCTTAAATCTTTTGCTTTAAGAGCCATTACGTGTATTTCCCTCTTTCAACAAACTTGCATTTAATGGGCATTTTAGCTCCGGCACGCTTCATTGCGACCCGTGCGTTTGCCTCGTCAAGTCCTTCAAGCTCCAGGATAATCCTGCCCGGCTTTACAACTGCAGCATAAAATTCTACGCTTCCTTTTCCTTTACCCATTCTTGTTTCAGCCGGCTGCTTGGTTACCGGATGATCCGGAAAAATTCGAATCCAGACTTTGCCTCCTCTTTTCATATAGCGGGTTACCGCAACTCTTGCAGCTTCTATCTGTCTTTCGCTTATCAATGCAGGTTCAAGGGCTTTCAGACCGTACTGTCCAAAATTAACACGGCTGCCGCGTAAGGCTTTCCCTTTTCTGCGCCCGCGCTGTTTTTTTCTGTATTTTACTTTCTTAGGTCTAAGCACTTTCTGTACCCGAATTATTTTCTAATTTCTCTCCGTTAAAAACCCAAACTTTAATACCAATATTGCCATATGTAGTATTTGCTTCAACAAAACCGTAATCAAGGTCCGCTCTTATCGTCTGAAGGGGTACTCGGCCTTCTTTCATCCATTCGGTTCTGGCTATTTCCGCTCCGTTGAGACGGCCGCTTACTGCTATTTTTACACCCTTCGCTCCGGACTCAATGGCTCTTTCCAACGCCCTTCTCATAACAAAACGAAACCTGACCTTCCTTTCCAAAGCTGTTGCTATGGACTGGGCAATAAGGGTAGCATCTGTAAGAGGATTTTTAACCTGTTCTATGTTTACTACCGTCTTTTTACCTGTTATTAAATCCATTTCTTCTTTCAGCTTTTCCGCCTCGGCACCACCTTTGCCTATTATTACACCGGGCTTATCTGTATGAATAGTAACTCTAACATTATCTCCCATTCTTTCAATTACTACTTTGGATATTCCTGCATCCGAAGATTTTGCTCTTATAAATTTTCTTATTTTTTCATCCTCAGCAATCAGTTTAGGCATATGCTTCAGATCAAACCATTTTGACTGCCAGTTCTTATCTACAGTCAGCCTGAAACTTAACGGATTTACTTTCTGTCCCATACTCTACTGTACCTCGATTTCTATATGCGCGGTTCTTCTTTTATATATATCTGCCCTGCCCTGCGCGCGCGGCCTTAACCTTTTAAGCGAAGGACCCTGGCCGACCCAGGCGGCTTTAACTTTAACTTTGTCTGTATTTTCCTGTGCATTCGAATTGGCAACAGCCGAATCCAGTATCTTTTTCACAGGAAGAGTTGCCCTTTTATTTATCATATTGAGAATTCTGTAAGCCTCGTCTACCTTTTTACCCCTTATTCTATCGAGGACAAGGGCTATTTTTCTCGGACTCATTTTTATATATTTTGCTCTTGCTTTACCCATTATTTTCTATTCCATTTCTTCTTCCAGCTCTTTTGAATGAGCAGCGCCGTGCCCTTTAAAATACCTTGTGGGAGCAAATTCTCCGAGTCTGTGTCCTACTTTATTTTCATCAATATAAACTTCCACAAACTTTTTACCGTTATGTACCGGGATCGTAAGTCCCACAAAATCAGGAATAATCATTGAACGTCTGGAGTATGTTTGCCTGGTTCTTTTTACTCCCTGATCTTTAGCCTGGCGCACCTTTTTCATCAAGCTTTCATCTACAAAATAACCTTTTTTTGCCGAACGGGCCATTTACTTTCTCCTCCGCACTATATCGCTTTCCGAAGCTTTTTTCCTGCTTCTCGTTTTAACACCTTTGCACCTTTTACCCCATGGTGTTGAAGGAATATTGTTACCCTTGCTTTTTCCCCTACCGCCACCGTGTGGGTGATCAACAGCATTCATCGCAGTACCTCTTACTTTGGGGCGGCGGCCACGGTGGCGCGTAGCGCCAGCAAAACCCAGTTTCTGCGTAAAGTGATCGGCATTTCCAACTTTCCCTACTGTAGCCTTGCAGTTTAATTTTATTTTTCTTATTTCACCTGAAGGAAATTTAACAAGGGCAAAATCTTTTTCTTTTGCGGTTATCGATGCCTCACCGCCGGCACTTCTTACAAGAATCCCGCCCTGACCGGGCCTCAGTTCAATATTGTGAATCGGGGTGCCCTCAGGTATATACTTAAGCGGCCTTACATTTCCCGGTTTAAGCGGTGCGTAATCGCTGCTTTCAACCCTATCACCAACTTTAAGCTCAGCAGGATGCAGTATGTAGGCCTTTTCTTTATCCGGATACTCAATTAAAGCAATATCGCAGCTGCGGTTGGGGTCATACTCTATAGCTATTACTTCAGCCGGTTGAGACTTCAGTCTTTTATAATCAATGATCCTTATTTTCTGCTTGCTGCCGCCGCCGCGGTGGCGAACGGTCATTCTGCCTTTATTGTTTCGGCCTCCGGTCTTTGACTTTTTGATAGTGAGTGATTTCTCGGGACTCTTTTTTGTGAGATGATCCCTTTTGGTTCTAACCCTCTTTCTTTTTGCCGGATTTAGGGGCCTGTATTTGCGGACAGCCATTTTATGGTCCCTCCATCAGGGCTATTCTGTCACCCTCTTTCAACGTCACCATAGCTTTTTTCTTTAAAGACGTGCGGCCTTCAAATCTGCCAAGCCTTTTAGGTTTCCCTTTAACTTTTTGCGTGTTAATTTTTTCAACCGAAACTTCAAAAATTTCTTCTACAGCCTGCTTAATTTCTTTTTTACATGCATCAGGATGTACATAAAAACAATATTTGTTTGCCTGCATTCTTTCAAATGTTGATTTTTCTGTAACAACAGGGCCTTTTATTATTTTATACGGATCAATCATTTTATCTGCCTTTTTTCCAGAAAGTTTTCCCAACCCCTGTCAGTAAAAAGTATAAAGTCGTTATACAGCAGGTCATAAATGTTAAAATTAAGTCCGGTTCTGATATTAACAAACGGCAAATTTCTGAATGCTCTGAAAATATCTTCGTTTTTTTTCTCTATTATCAAAATCACGCGGCCTGAAAATTTATCTCCGAGAGATTTTTTTAAAAATTCTGCCGCATAGCGGGTTTTCGGCTCTGTAAGTTTAATATCACTGGTAACCGCAAGATTTTTTTCTTTTATCTTTTGCGCTACAACCTGAAGCAGAGCCTGGCGTTTCTTTTTATCCGGAATAGCTTTTTTAAAGTTTCTCTCAGGTCTGGGCCCAAATGTAACACCGCCTCCTCTCCATATAGGTGAACGGTTGCTTCCGTGGCGCGCGCGACCGGTACCCTTTTGTCTCCAGGGCTTCCTTCCGCCTCCGGAAACTTCACTGCGATCCTTTGTGGAAGCAGTATTCTGCCGGACGTTTGCCTGCAAAGCGACTACTACCTCGTGGATAAGAGCTTCATTTAAACTTATATTTTTCAGCCCTTCAGGCATTGAAGGTGTTTTAACTGCCATTTTTCCCTCTTGTTGTTTTTCTAACGTATAGTAAAGACTTTGAAGGTCCGGGGACCGCGCCTTTAACGGCAAGAATATTCTCGTCCACATCAACGGCTACAACCTCAAGGTTCATCTGCGTTACTTTCTCAGATCCCATCCTGCCGGCCATTTTAAGCCCGGGGAACACACGCGAAGGAGAACTTGCACCACCAATCGAACCGGGAGATCTATGAAACCCGGAGCCGTGGCTTGCCGGGCCACCCCTGAAATTCCAACGTTTCATAACGCCGGCGAAGCCTTTTCCTTTTGATATCCCGCTGACGTCAACCTTATCCCCGGGTTTAAAAATATCAGTGAATATTTTTTCACCTGGTTCAGGATGATTTTTTTCGTCCGTTACTTTAACTTCCTTAAGAACTTTTAAAGGAGGTAAATTTTTCTTCTTAAAAAATTCTGCGTTCGGTTTTTTAAGGGCTTTTCCCTTGGTTTCCATATAACCTATCCGCAATTTATTACCTTTTTTATCTACAACCCAACAAGGCCCGCACGATATAAGGGTTACAGCAACACTGTCACCTGACTCGGTGAACATCCTGCTCATACCTATTTTTGTTCCCAAAATTCCCTCTATCATACTTTGATCTCCACATCAATGCCTGCCGGCAATTCTAGTTTACCCAACTCATCAACTGTCATCGATGTGGGGCTGTGAACATATATAAGGCGCTTATGAATACGCATCTCAAATTGCTCCATACCCCTTTTGTCAACATGAGGCGATTTATTAACCGTATACTTCTTAATCCTGGTAGGCAACAGTATGGGACCGGAAACTTTTGAACCCGTCCGGGTTATGGTATCCACAATTCTGTTGACAGAATTATCAAGCATCCTGTGATCAAATCCCCTTAACTTTATTCTTATTTTCTGCTCGCCTACCATAATAATTTACTTTCAGTTAATCCAGTACTTCCGAAACAACGCCGGCGCCTACAGTATGTCCGCCTTCGCGGATAGCAAATCTCAATCCCTTTTCCATAGCGATGGGCTTTATCAGTT
>PWMP01000146.1 GCA_003558145.1 Elusimicrobiota bacterium | reverse complement strand
TGTCCTATCGAAACCCCTGAAGGCCAAAATATTGGTTTAAGGTCTACTCTTGCAATTTATTCAAGGATTAATGAATATGGCCTTATAGAAACACCTTTCAGAAAAATTGAAAACGGCAAAGTTACAAATAAGATAGAGTACCTCACTGCTGATATTGAAGATGAAAACATACTTGTCCCTGCCACCGTGGCAGACAAAAAGGGAAATCTCCCCGACGGCCTTATAACCGCAAGACAGAGAGGGAATTTTCCTTTAGTGAGAAAAACACAGGTTAATTACATAGACATTTCTCCCCAGCAGATGGTAGGGGCTGCTGCAGGTCTTGTTCCTTTCCTTGAGCATAATGACGCTAACCGCGCTCTGATGGGGTCAAATATGCAGCGCCAGGCGCTTCCTCTCTCCATAACCGAACCACCGTTGGTTTCGACTGGTATGGAGCGGGTAGTTGCCCGAAACAGCGGAGTTGTTGTAAAAGCTGACAGGGCTGGTGAAGTAATATATGTGGATTCGGAAAAAATAATAATCAAACATACCGAAAAAAACAACAAAAAAACAGCACAGGATAATATAGATGTTTATGAACTTAAAAAATTTATAAGGAGCAATCAGGATACGAGCTACAACCAGCTTCCTATAGTTGCAATGGGAGATAAAGTTAAAAAAGATGACATTTTAGCTGACGGGCCGGCAACCGCAAAGGGTGAACTGGCTCTTGGACGCAATCTTGTTGTTGCTTTTATGCCCTGGGAGGGATATAATTTTGAAGACGCAGTGCTGGTTTCTGAACGGCTAGTTAAAGAAGATATTTTCACCAGCATCCATATATTTAAAGAAGAAGTTGAGTCTAGGGACCTGAAGATAGGCAGAGAAGAAATAACCAGGGACATACCTAACGTTGGTGAAAAACGTCTGAGGGATCTTGATGAAAACGGCATTGTCAGAGTAGGAGCTCATGTGAGGCCGGGCGACATACTTGTCGGTAAGGTTACACCTAAAGGTAAGACACGCTATACTCCCGAAGTAAGGCTTCTTAAAACCATTTTTGGCAAAAAAGCCGAAGATGTAAAAGATACCTCACTGAAGGTTCCGCCCGGAATGGAAGGAAAGGTTATTCGTGTGGAAGTTTTTGACCGCAAAGACAGTCTTACAAAAAACAGAAAAGATAAGTTTTCTACGGAAATCAACGGCAGGTATGACAGTTTAATTGAAGAATTAAGGAAAGACAGCAATTCCCGCACCCTTAAAATGAGAAATAAATATAAAAAAGGGGAAATATCAAAGAAAGAACACGAACTTTATAAAGAAAAAAACAAGATCCTTCGCAACGTTGAAGAAGAAAGACTAAACAAGCGCCGGCAGGGTGAAATAGAAGATCTCGAAAAGGGAGACGAGCTTCAGGTAATGGTTTCCAAAAAAGTTAAGATCCATATAGCCTCCCGCAGAAAATTAACAGCAGGCGATAAGGTTGCCGGCCGTCACGGAAATAAAGGAGTTATATCAAGAATTCTTCCTGAAGAGGATATGCCCTATACGGAAGACGGAAGGCCTGTTGATTTTCTTCTTAATCCGTTGGGTGTTCCTTCAAGAATGAACGTGGGTCAGATTCTTGAGACACATCTAGGTCTTGCTGCCGAAAAAGCCGGTATACGTATGATCACTCCCGTATTTGATGGAGCAACAGAAAAAGATATTAAGAAACTCCTTAAAGAAAACGGACTTTCCACTTCAGGCCGGGCCAGACTCTATGACGGCAGGACAGGTGAGATTCTTGGGGACAATATAACTGTCGGCATCATGTATTTGATGAAACTTGAACATATGGCCGAAGATAAAGCTCACGCCCGTTCTACAGGGCCTTATTCCCTGATAACCCGTCAGCCTCTTGGGGGTAAAGCCATGTTCGGTGGCCAGAGGTTCGGCGAAATGGAAGTTTGGGCTATGGAAGGTTATGGAGCTGCTTATACGCTTCAGGAGTTGCTTACCTATAAGAGTGACGATGTAAAAGCCAGGACAGAAATGCACGAAGCCATAATAAAAAATGATGAGATAAAAGAACCGACAGTACCCGAATCTTTCAGGGTACTTATTAAGGAACTGCAGTCCCTGGGGCTGAAGGTAATTTTGGAGAACCGTAAGGATTAATAAATCATGTCGGAAGAACTGAATTATAAAAATTTTAATGCAATAAAACTTATGCTTGCTTCTCCTGAGGATGTGAGGGGATGGTCTTATGGAGAAGTTAAAAAGGCCGAAACTATAAATTACCGTACGTTTCGTGCTGAACGGGACGGACTTTTCTGCGAAAGAATATTTGGGCCCATGAAGGACTATGAATGCAACTGCGGTCGTTATAAATATCCGCGCCATGAAGGAGTGACATGTGAGAGGTGCGGAGTTGAAGTTACTAAAAAGGAAGTCCGTCGCGAGCGTATGGGCCATATTGAATTGGCAACCCCCGTTGCTCATATATGGTATGTAAGAAAACCTCCTTCAAGGATAGGCATGCTTCTTGACATGAGAAGATCCGATGTGGAGAGGATTGCTTATTATGCCGCCTATGTTGTAATAAGTGTTGACGGTGACATTAAGCTGGGAGGCAAAAAACTTCGAGTTGATCAGCTTATATCAATTGAAGACTATCAGAGTCTTCAGGCTGAATACGAAGACGATTTTGAGGCAATGACCGGCGGTGAGGCCTTGCAGAAACTCTTAAGCGAAACAGATCTTAAAAAAATTGCGCGCGGGATAAGAAAAAACCTGGAGTCCGAAAAAGGCGGAAAGGGTAAACGCAGAAATTGGAGACGTCGCCTTAAGGTAGTTGAAGATTTTATTAATTCCGGCAACAGCCCTGAAAATATGATACTCTCCTGTATTCCGGTTATACCGCCGGATTTAAGACCGCTTGTACCGCTTAAAGGAGGCAAATTAGCCTCATCGGATTTAAACGACCTTTACAGGCGGGTGATAAACCGCAATAACCGTCTTATGCAGATATCAAGAATGGGAGCACCCACGGTGATGCTTCATAACGAGAAGAGAATGCTGCAGGAAGCAGTGGATGCTCTTATTCAAAACGGTGTACGCGGCCGAACCGTAACTGGAACAGGAGGCCGCCCGCTCAAGTCTCTTTCCGATACAATTAAGGGCAAACAGGGCAGGTTCCGCAGAAATCTTCTTGGTAAAAGGGTTGATTATTCCGGCCGGGCAGTTGTAGTAGTAGGTCCTCATCTGCTTCTAAACCAATGTGGCCTTCCGAAAGAAATGGCCCTGGAACTTTATAAACCTTTTATACTTAGGGATCTCATAAAGAAGGGGCTTGCCACAAATCTACGTACAGCGCGCCCCTTTATAGAAGAAAAAGATCCTGTTGTTTTCGATATACTCGAAAATATTATAAAAGAACATCCCGTTCTTTTAAACCGTGCTCCTACTCTGCACAGGATGGGAATACAGGCTTTCGAACCTGTATTAATAGAGGGAAAGGCTATTCAGCTCCATCCTCTTGTGTGTACTGCTTTTAACGCCGACTTTGACGGAGACCAGATGGCAGTTCATATTCCGATATCCCCGGCAGCATGTATGGAAGCAAAAGTGATGATTCTGTCGACGAGCAATATTATTTCTCCCTCTAACGGGTCTTCAATAGTAACTCCTACACAAGATATAGTAATGGGATGTAATTATCTTACCCGGGAAAAGAAAGGTGTTTTTGGCGAAGGAAAAATATTTTCTTCACCGGAAGAAGTCGAAAGTGCGATTCAAATGGAAAAAATAGACTTAAATGCAAGAATAAAAGTCTATGGTGTCAACCGGATAAAAGAAGAAAAAAACTGGGGAGAGAAAGAGCTCAAAAATCTCGATATATGGAAAGATTACACAACTGCCGGCAGAGTGTTGTTTAACAGTTATCTTCCGGAGGGCCTTGGTTATAAAAACAGAGAGATGACCAAAAAAGAAATGGCCGCCCTGGTAGAAGAATGCTTTTGGAAAATTGGAAAATACGAAACAGCTGTTATGCTTGATATGGTAAAGAAGTTAGGATTCCACTATTCTACAAAAAGCGATCTGTCAATTTCAATTGATGACATGCATGTTCCTACTAAAAAACAGGAGATTATTGAAAAAGCTCACCAGAAAGTTAAAAAAGTAGAATCAAATTACAATAAAGGCTACATAACAAATGTTGAGAGGTATAATAACATAATAGATATATGGAGCCAGGTTTCGGATAAAATTACGGATGAGATGATATCCGAAATTCAACAGGAAGATAAGCTTCCATACGACGGCAAGGGACCCAAATTTAACCCCATACGTCTTATGGCCACTTCCGGTGCAAGAGGTTCAATAGACCAGATTCGTCAGCTTGGAGGAATGAGAGGTCTAATGAGCCGCCCGCAGAAAAAGATAACGGGCGGAACCGGAGAAATCATTGAAAATCCGATTAAATCTAATTTTAGAGAAGGATTGACTTCTCTGGAGTATTTCATATCAACCCATGGAGGCAGAAAAGGCCTTGCCGATACTGCTCTCAAGACCGCAGATGCGGGGTATCTCACCAGGCGTCTTGTTGATGTCGCGCATAATATTGTAACCAAAGAACAGGATTGCGGCACATTAAACGGAATAAGAGTTGGACATCTTAAAGAAGGTACCGAAATAATAGAGAAGTTTTCTGAAAGGATATGGGGCAGGGTCAGCCTTGATAACATTGTTGATCCCGTAACCGATGAGGTTTTTGCTAAAGAAGGGGAAGTAGTAACAAAAGAAGCTGCTGAAAAAATCGAAAAAACGGGAATTCCTTTCATAAGAATACGTTCTCCGCTCACCTGTGAAACGGAAGACGGAATATGCTGTAAGTGCTATGGATTGGATCTTTCAACCGGAAGGCTTACTCTTCCGGGTCTTGCGGTAGGTATAATTGCTGCACAGTCAATAGGGGAACCCGGTACTCAGCTTACTCTGCGTACATTCCATATAGGTGGTACAGCTTCCAGGGTTTCGCAGCGCAGTGCTATCATTTCAAGACATGACGGCCAGGCTGAATTTAAAGGAATTAGCACCATTAAAAACAAACGCAAGGAGATGATAAACGTTTCCCGGAAAGGAAAAATAATTATTCGAAGCGAAGGCAAAAAAGTTGATGAATTTGATGTGAGATACGGTGCCAGAATATATAAAAAGTCAGACAAGGATTCTTGCTCAGTAAATCGAGGTGATTTGCTGGCAGAGTGGGACTCTTTCACTATGCCCATAATCACAGAGACGGCAGGAAAAGTCAGACTTAAAGATATCAAGGAAGGGATAACCGCGCGCCAGGAAATCAATAAAGCTACAGGTAAAACTGAAAAAGTAATTATACCTTACCGTAGTCCCAAACTGCATCCTCAGATAGAAGTAACGCGTTCAGGCGGGAATAAAAAGTCTTATCCCCTTCCGGTGGATACACATCTTGTTGTTGATAGCGGAGACAGCGTCAGCGCGGGGGATGTACTGGCCAAAATACCTCACGAAGTTATAAAAACAAAAGACATCACCGGCGGACTTCCCAGGGTTACGGAACTTTTTGAAGCCAGAAAGCCAAAAAACAATGCAGTAATAACCGAAATAGTCGGTACGGTACGTCTTGGCTCAATAGAAAAAGGGGCTTTTAAAGTTACCGTTGAAAGCGATAAAGCAGAATCAAAAACCTATGTAATTCCGCCTGGAAAACACCTTGTTGTATACGAAGGTGATAGGGTTTATTCTGGAGAAGCCCTTACAGACGGTCCAATTAATCCGCATAGTATGCTCAGAGTAAAGGGTGATAAGGAAGTCCAAGAATACCTTGTGAATGAAATTCAGGGAGTTTACAGGCTTCAGGGAGTAAAAATTAACGATAAGCATATAGAAATAATTATTAAACAAATGCTTTCATTCGTACAGATAAATTCAAGCGGAGATACGACTTTTCTGGAAAAAGAAATAGTAAAGAAAAAAAATGTTGATAGAGTAAACCGCAGAATGGAGCAGGAAGGCAAAAAGCCGGCAACATATAAACCTAGGCTTCTCGGTATAGCAAAAGCTTCGCTTTCGGGAGAAAGTTTCATATCAGCTGCCTCATTCCAGGAAACGACTCGTATACTTACGGAAGCAGCGGTTGCCGGCCAGGTAGACAGATTAAAAGGCCTCAAGGAAAATGTGATTATAGGTAAACTTATTCCTGTCGGAACCGGGATTTACGCCCAGCAGTCAAAAGGAACGGCGAACTCATAAGGAGATTTATAATGCCGACAACAAACCAGCTTATAAAAAAAGGAAGAAAAAAAATAACAAAGAAGAACCGGACGCCGGCCCTTCAGGGCTGTCCTCAAAAAAGAG
>PWMP01000010.1 GCA_003558145.1 Elusimicrobiota bacterium | reverse complement strand
GGCGAACTGCTGCCGGAATAATAGAACATCATCCCTTCAATATCAGCCTGAAGAGAAACGGCCGTAATTGAGGTAATTGTAAATAACAGAATTAAAGAGAGTTTTAATTTAATACTTTTATGCACAGTAGGCTACCTCGCATAAGTTGTTATGGGGGGTATTAGTGTTTTTTGATGTGAAGGCTAGTCCGTAGGACTTTGTAAGAGTGTTTATATGTTTTTCTTTTTTAAAGTTATACATATTGTTTGTAATATTACGGATTTAGTTTAATAAAACAATTTTACCTTTGTCAAATTAAAGCTGCCTGTTTTACTTTTAAAGTGACCGAAATTCTGTTAGACTTTTATCTTAAAGGAGAAATTTTTAAGATGAACATCATAAAAAAATTAATTTTTAGTTTTCTTTCGGCAGCGCTTCTGGCTTCCTGTGCATCGGTCCCGCTTACGGGAAGAAGGCAGCTGACACTTATTCCCGGAGGGCAGCTTGCAGCGCTGGGGGAATCAAGCTACAGGGAAGTGCTTGCCGGGTCCCGCCTATCCTCCAACAGGGAACAGGTTGGTATGATTGAAAGAGTGGGCAGGCGTATCGCAGAGGCTGCGGAATCCTTTATGATTGAAAGCGGGCGCAGGTCAGAGCTGGCAAACTACCACTGGGAATTCAGTTTAATAGAGGATGACAATACGATTAACGCGTGGGCAATGCCGGGCGGAAAGATCGCCTTCTATACGGGCATACTTAAACTGATGGATTCGGAAGACGAAGTAGCCGTGGTAATGGGGCACGAAGTGGCGCATATTATTGCCAACCATGGCAACGAAAGAATGAGCCAGGTAATACTTGCTGATTTCGGAGGCATGGCTCTCAGCCGCCTACTGGATGAAAAACCGGAAGAGACAAAGAACCTTTTTATGACTGCTTTCGGGTTAGGCACAACTATAGGAGTTATGCTTCCCTACAGCAGAAGACACGAGTACGAAGCTGACGAAATCGGCATCCACCTGATGCATATGGCAGGTTATGACGTACAGGCTGCTATAAGTTTCTGGGAGAAGATGGATAACCTGGGAGGGGCATCCGTACCGGAGTTTTTATCCACCCATCCTTCAAGCAGGAGCCGTATAGATAAAATGAAAAAACTTGTAAGAAAACTGGAAGGATAACTGGAAGATTGCTTTTCGGTGAGACCCCGGCTCAGAAGCCATAAAGACCTGTTACTTTGATTTCATCTGCCTTAAGTTTTTCTCAGGAGCAGATGAAAAATTAACTGTGGCATTTTTGCCGCTGAGAATTTTAATAATTTTAAGCAGTGTCATTATACTGAAATTAAGCAGGCCTCTTTCGATTCTGGAAATATCTCCCTGGCTTATACCGGTCATATCGGCCAGGTGCTGCTGGGTCATTTTCTTTTCCAGCCGGAGTTTTTTAATGCTTTTACCTATTCTGACCAGATCGTCCGGTGGAACTTCTTTTTTTTCCTTTTCCGCTATGCTTTCGTATATAGTTTCCCACCAGGCCAGGAAATCAACCGCGTGAGCTGTTTTCTTCCAGTATTTTCTTATCTCCGGCCAGACCCTGATGAAAATTTTTTTATCTACTGTCTTAAAAACTATCTCCGGCTTGTCGCACCGGGAAAGCAGTGTAACCATCCTGGAGATATATTTGGAATGATCCGGGGTTTTTAATATTTCGTAGTTCTCCCTTACCGCTTTATCGCTTAAATCCCAGAAGTATTTTTTTATGCTCATGTTACTCCCCTGACAAATTCTTTAACTTCTTGCTCTATATATCTTATCATCCCAGAAGAGTCGAAATTTTCATCATATATATCAAGATCAAGAAGATTGAGTTTTAAATCCTGCCTTGAGAAACTCCTGTACCAAAAGATAAATCTTCTCTGCAGTCCGCGATCTGTTTTCTTAAGAAACTTATGCAGCGGCTCTGTTTTTTTTGACAGACAATAGATGTCAAATACATCTTTAGCGGCATTCCGACCTGTAGCTATTTCCCTTCCGGTTTCATCCGTAAATGACCCGGTTCCTGCCAGAGCTGCGATTTTCATATAATATATTTCCTTGACACCATATACAGGTACACCGTCAATCCTTTTTTTCTCCGGGTCTTTAAAAAATACGTCTTCAATGAAATCTATCTTGAAAGGCTTACCCATGTTTATTTCGGTTATGTAAAATCTCACCCTGGCCCTACTTTCAACCCTGTATTCACTTTCAAATTCTATATTAAGCCCTGTACCTTCCTTGAATATTCTTACAAGCTCTTCGATATTCTCTTCATTATAATCCGCATTAAAAAAATCCAGATCATTTGAAAACCTGTGGTGGAGGTAAAAAAGCTCCAGAGCTGTACCGCCCGCAAGCGCGAAGCCATGGCTGTCTTTTGAAAAAATATTGAGAATCTTTTTTTGTATTTTTCTTACTTCATTATTCATTTTATAATTTTTAACATATATTTATTATGTCTTATAAGGTATATTAATAGAAATCAAACGGATTTGTCAAGTTGTTCCTGTGGGGGGAGTTGCTGTATTCTAAACAGGGGCTTTACGGCATTATTTAGTAAAATAAGCGCGCGTTATCCTCCCTGGTTTAATTTCTGCACGATAGCGTCTTTCAGGATTATAAAGTTATTGTCTGTATAGTAGCTTCTCTGGTCTGCAGAGATAAGGGAACCCAGTTTTACCCTGTAATCATTAGTTGTAAGTTTTTCTATCTTTTTCAGCAGTTTTTTCAGGTCTTCCGGGCCGCCTTTTAATTCATTACCCTTCCTGTAAAGGAATTCAATATCAAAAACATCCCTGATTTCGCCCCTGTTCAGAAACGTTTTTATTTTTTCATCAATCATGTTTTCAAGTTTTAAGGTATTTACCAGCACCTGTTTTGATGAATACCGGCTGTAGGCTATTGCCTGCCGGTTCTTGGAACAAAATTTTTTTCTTATTTCAATCTTAAGCCTTCTTGGATATTTTTCTGATTTTATTTCAAAAAGGAGAGTATTGAGCTTGTTCTTGCTGTCAGTTACTATATAGCTTTTTTTAAGAAAGTTTTTAATATCATCATACAGCTTATCAGTATCCGTCTTCCTGTAAATCCAGAAATCCAGATCAACAGAAAACCTTTTCAACCCGTAGCATAACCTGAGCATTGTTCCGCCGACGAATAAAAGACTGGGTAAAACTTTAAGTGTATTGAGAGCGTCAAGCACTTCCAGCTCAAACTGTTCCTGTTTAATTAAATCCTGCATATTTTCTTTATTATTTTCCTTGTCTTATCCGGATAGGCCTTTTCAAACTCCCTTAGCCTTTTTTTGTCCATCCTGCCGATTTCAAGAGCGTCAAAATCAAGGCTGTATTTACCGAAGGAATAAAGATAAACCGCATCTAAAAAAGCCTTTTCTTTTTCAGCAATGAAAAAGCCGTCTTTTTTTATAAAGCCGGAATAATACTGGCTGCTTAGCTTAAAATATTTAAAAGAAATATTGCCGGCATTGTTTTCCCGGCTTCTTTTCAGGCAGCAGGCTTCATAGGTATTTACCTGAACCTGCGATGTTATGTCCCATTGTATAAGAGCGGTAGTCAGTGATATATATGAGGGGACCTGAAGAAAATTCGAAAGCTTCATAAAATCATTTCCGCTATATTTTTCGAAATTATCAGCCAGAACGTAGAAATTTTTTTTCAGCCTTAGAAAAACACCGCTGGCAAAATACCTGCTGCACAGGACTTTTGCCGACTGGCGTTTTATATCCATAATGCCGGCAACGTCATCAATTGTAAAATAAAGCTTATCTTTAAGTTGTTTTAACTGTGAATACTTCATTAATTACCAAGACCACATAGTTATCATTTATGTTAATTATGTGTTCTCAGTAAATTTTTGTCAAGTACCTGACCGGGAATAATCGGTCAGTCGGCGTATTTAACAGAGCAGCCGTAAGGCCTTGTTACCTGTACTTCAAGCGGCATTCCGGCCATTGCGGCATCCAGGGTTTTTCTCACGTAGTTTACCGATGTGGCGATATCTTCCGGGTCACGTGACGGTGTGTCGTCAATGGCTCCCATATATATAAGTATGCCCTCAGGGTTTATTATAAACATCTCGGGGGTAGTTCTTGCCCTGTAGAGACGCCCTACAGTTCCTTCCGGGTCAAGCAGTATGTGGGTTGGACTGGAATTGCGTTCGGATGAAAGCTCTTCCCATTCGCCGGGGCTGAAATGGCCCTGCGTTCCCGGAGCAGAAGAGCCTATTCCCAGCCATACCACACCTTTTGCCATATATGCATCCTGAAGAGACTGCATATTGCCTGAAGCATAATGCTTAACAACAAAAGGACAGTCATAGTTTATCCATTCAAGGACTACATAGCTTCCCTTATAGTCAGAAAGCGTTACCTCTTCCCCGTCCAGGTTGGGGAGAGTGAAATCAGGGGCCGGTGCGTTAACCTGGGGCCCTTGCTGTATTTCTTCTGCTTCCGGCGCCCTGCGTCCGGCTGCCGTTGCCGCAGCTGCTGCAATCAGCAGCGCAATTACCGTCATTGTGAGTGTCCTTTTCATCTTACCTCCCGTTTCTTAAATACCTCCTGCTCTGTTTTTATTCCTTTTTCAATGCTTCCACCGCCAGGGCTCTGGGGACGCTTTCGTCCCTCCGGTGCATTACAAGCACCCCTTTTAATACATCTGTTCCCCTGCCCGGCACTTCCAGGCGCATTGTTTTTTTGTAAAGATTTCCTTCGCGGACCCACTTAACCGGGTCTGTGCGAAGCAGTCCCGGCTCCAGCGGGAAAAACTCGGAGTTTTTTACTATATCCCCGCTCACATTCTCCGGCGCTTCAAGGTAAAGAGTTATCCGGTCTGTTTCGATCCGGAAACTGAACTCCCACCGGGGGTCTTTTACCGGAAGGGATTTTTCGCTTTCGCTGAATATTTCCTTCCATCTTGCATCCGGCCGGGGAGCTTCATCCCTTACTTCCAGGACCAGCTCGTCCCTTCCCTGCTGGGATATGCATATGTCTATACAGGCCAGCCAGGAGGCATCCGCTTCAAATCGGACTTTAGAACCGGGGGTGAGGTCTTCGGGCGGAATTATTTTCCTGGAAAGAAGCAGGTATTCCTCGTGTCCGAATGTGGCAAAAGGTCCGTCTTCAAAGCGCTGCGGATACGGCCATCGTATATCTCCTGCCGTAAAGCCTTCGGGTATTGTCCACTCTATCCGTGGTTCCAGCCCCGAGTCACCGGGATTAATCCAGTAAACGTGCCATTTATCGCGCATGCTAAAAAGCATCCCTATGTAAAAAGGAGTCCCCGGCTGTATCCACTCTACATCGGACACAAGCTGGGCTGCGGAAGGTTCTCCTTCCTCTTCACTTTGGCTCTCGCCCTCATACTCCCCTGAAAGAAGATAATTATTTACCTTCTTTACCGTGTCTATCAGGTCCGGGGCTGAAACAAAACCAAGTAGTCTTGCCTGAGTTATTTCCTCTCCCCGGGCGCTTGTGAAAATTATAGTAGGGACTCCCTGTATTTCGTATCTTTGTCTCAAATGCTGTGATTTGGGGGATTCGTAACGGCTAAGGTCTGCCTTGATGAGATTAAAGTCTGAAAGAGCCTCCATTACATCCGTGTCAGTAAACGTCCTTATATCCATTTCCAGACAGGGGATACACCACTCGGCTGAGAAATAGATGACTGAAGGGCTATCAACTGCACCGGCGCCGTAGTCCTGCCACTGAATCGAAGGAACCCTGCCCGCGCGGAACATTACAATAGCGGCCGCTATAAAAATCAAGCCGATTATCCTTTTGATCCAGGGAAAAAGTTTTTTGCCCGCCCGGCTTTTATCAATAAATCCCAGGTAGATTCCCCCCGGGGCAAGAACGGCCGGAATAAGTATCAGAGCCAGGCTTTGCCCCGCCGCCAGGGAAATATAGAACAGGCCGGCGGAGACAAGCACTACGCCCAGCACCTTTCTCACCCATATCATCCACTCCCCCGATCGGGGCAGGCGGGGTACAATACCGGAAAAAAGAGCGAGTATCAGGTAGGGAAAACCCAGGCCCAGGCTCAGTATGAAAAAAGACTGGAAACCGAAGAGGGGATCCCCTCTCTGCCCTACCACAGTCATAAGGGCTATAACCGGGGGGCCTATGCAGGGGGCGGCAAAAATTCCCACCAGCAAACCCGAAAGATATATTCCTATATGCCCGCAGGCCTTCTTTCCCGAGAATCTGTTCATCATTGATGCCGGAGGCCGTATCTCCCACAATCCGAACATGCTCAGAGCCAGCAGGATAAATAAAACACCTATGCCGCTCAGCACGGTCCGGGACTGCATTATACCGCCGAAGAGCCCTCCCGTAAAGGCGGCAGCAACGCCCAGGGCGCTGTACATAGTCGCAATGCCCAGCACGTAGACAATAGCTCTGGTTATTACCGTAAAT
>PWMP01000128.1 GCA_003558145.1 Elusimicrobiota bacterium | reverse complement strand
TTTTCACCGTATTCATACTGGACCGCCTTGCAAAGCTGCTGGTTATGGTAAACATTCCCATGGGAGACAGCTTTAACGTGGCGCGTTATTTCAATATTACTCACATATATAATACCGGAGCGGCTTTTAGCCTTTTTACCGGCAGAAATACTCTTTTGATGGTTATTAATACTATCATTATAACGGCTTTGCTTACGGCAGTTAAGCTGACGGGTGAAAAAAAGAAGACTGTTTTATTCTCTTATGCTCTTATAACAGGGGGAGCGCTTTCCAACCTGGCAGACCGGGCTCTTTATTCCGGTGTTATAGATTATATTGATTTTACAATATGGCCGGTGTTTAATTTGGCGGACGCGGCAATAACAATAGGCGCTGTACTTATTGTGCTGGACCTGCTTAAAGAACGTAAAAATAAAAAGGAGATAAAATCAAGTGTATCCTGAACTTTTTTCCATAGGGGGCCTTAGCGTGTATTCTTACGGCGTGTTTATGGTTATTGCCGTAATATCAGGATATTTTTTTCTTGTGAAAACGGCATCATTGCGTGGTATTTCCGAAAAGTCCGTTAGTTATTTTTTTACAGGTGCAGTTATATGGGGGCTCATAGGGGCCCGTCTTTTTTACGTGCTTATAGACATCCGGTCTTTTGTCAGCAGCCCTCTTGAATTTTTTGCCCTGCAGCGCGGCGGCCTGGTTTTTTCGGGAGCTCTTCTGGGGGGAATAGGATGGGTAATCTACGCGTCAAAAAAAAGAAGAATTTCTTTTCTTAATATTGCCGATATCACGGTACCCGCCCTGGCTCTCGGTTACGCGATTGCCCGTATAGGCTGTTTTATGGCAGGATGCTGCTATGGCTCCGTAACGGACAGCGCCTGCGGGGTCGTTTTTCCCGGGAACTCCCATCCCGTCCATCCGGTTCAGATTTATTCTGTCATAGCCTCTGCAATGTTTGCCTTTATACTTTACCGGGCATTAAAATCTTCCAGGATTAATAGAGGAATGGTTTTTGCTCTTTACCTTGTTCTGTACGGGTCTTTCCGGGTTGCCATTGAGTTTTTAAGGGGTGACTTTAGAGGAGCTTATATATTCTTTTTTACACCCACCCAGTGGATTGCGGCTATTTCCGCTGCCGCGGGACTGTATATGCTTATAAAGTTTAGTGAAGAAAAAAACATTAAAGGTTAGTCCTGCCGATGCTTCGCAAAGACTGGATAAGTTTCTGGCAGCGAAACTTAATATATCAAGGACCTCAGTTAAAAAACTTATAGAAAAAGACTTGGTAGAGGTGGAAGGCCGGCCGCGCCGCGCTCACTACGGTATTGAAAGCGGGCAGATTATAGAATTCACCATTCCCGAACCCCGGAACAGAAAAATCCCGCAAGTCCCTGCGGAAAAAATAAAGTATGAAACTATATACCGCGATAGTGATATAGCCGTTTTAAATAAACCTCCGGGCCTTGTAGTTCACCCTGCGCCCTCGGTAAAGCAGGTAACGCTTTTAAATGCGTTGGAGGCTGAATATGATTCGCCCCGGCTGGTTCACCGTCTTGATAAAGATACTTCCGGTGTTATTATCGCTGCGCTTAACGATGAGGCGGCGATGGATTTACAGAATCAGTTTAAAAACCGCCGGATAAGCAAAATATACAATGCCGTTGCCGAAGGCAGTATCAGGGAAGATTACGGAGAGATAGGGGCCCCTATAAAAAGAGCGTCCCGGGACCGCACCAAAATGAAAGTGGGCTGGGTCAGGGCCAGAAAATCGGTAACCCGCTTCAAGGTCATTGAAAGGTTTGAAGATACTGCTTTGATTGAGGCTTATCCATTGACGGGAAGAACTCACCAGATAAGAGTTCACCTGGCGTATTACGGGCATCCCGTCCTGGGTGACGCAAAGTACTCTTCTTCTAAGAACCGCGCACCGCGTCAGCTTCTTCACGCAAGGCGCATAGCTTTTACACACCCCGGAACAAAGAAGAAAGTACAGTTTTCAGCACCTCTTCCTGATGATTTTATGGAGATGATTGAAAAGCTGCGAATTGAAAAGAAAAAATAAATTAGATACAATATAATTTAATATGCCCGGCAATCCTATGATAAATAAAATATTAGAAAAACATAAAAGCAGAGGCATGGTTGCAGTTGTGTCAGCTCCTTCGGGTACGGGAAAGACAACTCTCTGCCGTATGATAGTCGACGACATTCAAAGGGCGGTGTTTTCAGTGTCTATCACCAGCCGTCCGCCGCGCCCCGGCGAGAAGCCCGGATATGATTATGTTTTTGTTGATAAGGAAGATTTTAAACAAAGGGCGCAATCCGGTGAAATGCTGGAATGGGCCAAAGTCCACGGCCACTATTACGGGACTTCCAAAGAATTAGTCCGCAGTGCGCTTGAACAGGACAAATACGTTATTCTTGATATAGACGTTCAGGGCGGAATTCAGATAAAAAAAATATTCCCGGCGGCTGTTCTTGTGTTTGTAATGCCTCCTTCAATGGAAGAATTAAAAAGGAGAATAGAAAATAGAAAAAGCGAAACAGCCGAAGAGATAGAAAAAAGGCTTCAAAACGCGAGGGATGAAATGGAAAAAGCTCCTGAATATGACTACCTGGTTATAAACAGCGATATAGACAAGGCCGTTTCGGAAATAAAGAGTATAATAATATCTGAAAGCTTAAGGATATAGTAGAAAAAGCGGCGCTCCCGCTTAAACAGATTAAAATAAGGGAGGGAAAGATTGTATGAAAGAGGGACTTTTGAAGAAAATATATGACACTGTGGACAACCAGTGGCTTTTTGTAATGAAAGCCACAAAGAAATACAAAGAGGAATTTTCAAAGACCGCGAAAATAGGAGAGCCCCCTAAAATTGAAGATATATTAGAGCAGACCCTCAGCAACGGAAGCGGCACGGACATTCCTGAGGAAAAAAGCTCTGCATCTGCCCCGAAAAAAAAGAAAGCGGAAGCCGAGAAAAAAACACCGGATAAAAAAGAGGACTGAAAATGAAAGCGGTCCTTGGAGTGACAGGGGGGGTTTCCGCCTATAAATCCGCAGAGCTTGGAAGGCTCATGATAAAGAAAAAATGGCAGGTCAGGACCATTATGAGCCGGTCAGCCCAACAGTTTATTACTCCGCTAACATTTCAAAGCCTGACTTCAGGCCCCGTATACACTTCCATCTTTGATTCTGATTATTATGCGGGTCATATTTCACTTTCCTCCTGGGCTGATTTTGCAGTTGTCGCTCCCGCTACTGCCAATACCATTGCTAAAGTTGCCGCCGGTATGGCGGATAACCTGCTGACTTCTTTTATCCTTGATTTTTCGGGGCCGGTTTTTTTGTGTCCGGCCATGCACAGCGGAATGTGGAAAGCGGCTCCTACCTGTGACAATATAGAAAAGCTTAAAAAACGCGGATTTATTATAATAGGTCCGGAAAAAGGCCCCCTGGCCTGCGGAGACAGCGGGCCGGGCCGTATGAGCGAACCGCAGGATATACTTGAGACTATTACAGAAAACTTAAAAAACAGCAGTACAAAATGAACCTTGATGGGATTAATATCCTGATAACAGCAGGGCCCACCAGGGAGATGTGGGACAGCGTAAGGTTCCTTACCAATCTTTCTTCCGGTAAACTCGGGTACTCGATTGCCCGCGAAGCTTTAAAACGAGGCGCTTCGGTTACAATCGTTTCCGGAACCGGGGAAAAACTTGAAAAGCCGGGTAAAAGCATAAATACGGTGAGCGCTATCGATATGTTTGAAGCCGTAAAAAAAGAATTCGTCCGGTGTGATATTTTTATTGCCTCCGCCGCGGTATGCGATTTCCGTCCCGAAAAAGCAGACGGTAAAATTAAGAAAAGAGAAGGCACCCCCGAAATAAAGCTTCTGCCCAATCCCGATATACTTAAATGGGCCGGAGAGACAAAAGCGGGCAGGGTTATAACCGGCTTTACTCTTGAAGATGACTGCAGCAGAGAAGCGGCCCTGGAAAAGATGAAAGAAAAAAACTGCGATATTATGATTGCCAATACACCTTCAAATTTTGGAAAAGACAGCAGAAGCTTTCTTCTGCTTTCAAGGGGGGAATCAGAATTCTTTAAAGATGTATCCCTTGCAGAAACTGCGTATATAATTTTAGAAAAATGTCTGAAGATAAAAAACAGTTATTGAAAGTTTACTTTGAAAAACGCCGCGAGACTGGTGAAAGCGGTTTTTTTTACAATCGGCGGAAGAATTTAGAAGGGCAGAAAAACATGAAAAAATCCGATACTGTAACGGCCGCACTTGAGAAACTTGAAAAAGAAGTTCTCTCATGTAAGCGGTGTCCGCTGGGAAGCAGCCGGCTCAATCCCTGTTTCGGCGAAGGTTCCCCTTCTGCAGAAATAATGTTTGTAGGTGAAGGGCCCGGCTATACCGAGGATCATATGGGAAGAGTATTTGTAGGTCGCGCCGGAAAGCTTCTTGATAAAATAATATCCGGCGCGCTGAAGACCGAGCGTTCCCGGGTATACATTGCAAACATAGTAAAATGTCATCCTATGAAGGATCCGTCAGACCCTGAGAAAAGAGGCAACGACCGTCCGCCTTCCGAAGATGAGGTAAAAAGCTGCATACCGTATCTTAAGCAGCAGGCCGAACTGATAAAACCTAAAGTTATTGTCCCGCTGGGGTCCCCTTCAGCAAAAACAATACTTCAGACGGACGAGAGAATAACAAAACTGCGCGGGAAAGCATACGACAGGGAATTCGGCTCGATAAAAGTAAAAGTAGTCCCCACATATCACCCTGCTTATCTTTTGCGGAACAGTTCAAAAAAAGCGGAAGTATACGAAGATACGAAACTTATCCTTTCCCTGCTTTGAAGATACTTGAAATTGCCTTTCCCATACCCGTATTCAGTACATACCATTACCTTGGTCCTGAAAATACGCCTTTACTGGCAAGGGTGCAGGCGCCGTTCGGCCGAAGCGCCAGGACAGGTTATGTAATTTCTTTTCCGGAAAAGTCCTCAGCCCCTCCGGGTAAATTAAAAGAAATATCTTCGGTTGTAGATTCTGAAGTACTTCTGACGCCGGAACTTCTTGAACTTGCACGCCGGATGAGCCGCCGCTATGCTATACCGCTGGGCGAGGTTCTCGGTACGATTCTTCCGCCTTTTATAAAGCCGACTATGCGCCCGCGTACTTCTTCCGCTCCAAAAAATATTTCCCCGGAAACCGGATTTCTTCTGACTCCGGCCCAGAAAAAAGCTGTAGAGCCGATAATAGACAATATTCAGAAAAATAAAAGCGCCGTCTATCTTCTGGAAGGCGTAACTGCAAGCGGCAAAACGGAAATATATATGAATCTTATTTCTTTTCTTATACAGCAGGGACGCCAGGTAATGCTGCTGGTCCCTGAAATAGCCGTTACCGCCCAGCTTACAGAAATATTTTTCAGCAGGTTCGGTTCTTCCTTTGTCGACGTATGGCACAGCCGTATAACTCCGGCCCGCAAGATGGAAATCATAAGGCGCATAAAAAGCGGGCGCTCAGGAATACTTATAGGAACGCGTTCAGCGGTATTTGCTCCCTTTAAAAATCCCGGAGCAATAATTATTGATGAAGAACAGGATGACACTTACAAAGAGGCCCAGTCGCCGTATTATGACGCAAGGTGGGTAGCCCGCACCAGGTGCAAAATTGAAAACGCCCAACTTATACTGGCTTCCGCAACCCCTTCGGTAAGTACTTACAGTGAAGCTCTTTCAAAAAAAATTGTCCATCTTAAAGTCAAGGAGAGAATTTACAGAAAAGATCTACCCGAAGTTACCTTAGTTGATATGAAAAATGAAGAAGGATGGATGTTTTCCAGGTATTTGATTAATAAAATGGAAAAAACCCTGAAGCAGAAAAAGCAGTTAATGATTTTTGTCAATCGCAGGGGGTTTTCCGGGTCCGTACTTTGCAGTTTGTGCGGAGAAAATATTAAGTGTCCCCGGTGCAGCATAAATCTTACAATGCATCAGGGTGAAGAAAAAAAACTTCACTGCCACATATGCTCGTACAGTACTGACGTTGTTAAAAAATGTTCTTCCTGCGGCGGTACTTTGCTGAAGTACAGGGGTTTCGGAACACAGAGGGTTGAAAAAGCGCTCGGAAAATTTTTTCCTGAAGTTAAAATTGCCCGGATGGATGCGGATACAACCCGTAAAAAGGGACAGGCATCCAAAATATACGATTCTTTTGTATCCGGAAAAACGGATATACTTGTAGGTACTGTTCTGATTGCAATGGGCTGGGATTTTCCCGAAGTCGGCCTTGTAGGAGTGCTGGATGCTGATTCTCTTCTTTTCTTGCCGGATTTTCGCGCTTCCGAAAAAAATTACGCCCTGCTTAAACAGGTTTCCGGCCGCAGCGGCAGAAGAGGAAGCAGGGGTGAAGTAGTAATACAGAGCTACAACCCGTTTCATTACAGCATCAGGCTTCAGCTTGATAACGACTATGAAA
>PWMP01000216.1 GCA_003558145.1 Elusimicrobiota bacterium | reverse complement strand
TAGCCTTTCCAAGCTGGGTTTTTTGCCGGATACCATGGAGCAGTTGCGCACAGCCCTGGCAAAACCTTACGGCATAATACTTGTATGCGGCCCGACAGGGAGCGGAAAATCAACTACTCTCTACTCTTCTCTTAACTATCTGCTTCAGGAATCCAAAAAAACCGGGGACGGAAAAGAGAAGCCGGTTTCACCTAAAAAAATACTTACTGCCGAAAACCCGGTTGAATATGACCTTGAGGAAGTTGTACAGCTTAATATAAATCCTGAAATAAACCTCACATTTGCAGAAGCGATGAGAGCATTTTTGCGTCAGGACCCGGACATAATAATGGTCGGGGAAATAAGAGACAGGGAGACGGCCCAGATTGCCATGGAAGCCGCCCTGACGGGACACCTGGTTATTTCCACTATACATACAAATGACGCGCCCAGCGCAGTTTCCAGGCTTGCCGAAATGCAGGTCCCCACTTATCTTATTTCCTCAACGATTGAAGCCGTACTTGCTCAGAGGCTCGTCAGGAAGATATGTCCTTCATGCATTGAAGATATGAAAGAAATACCCCAGAAACTGAAGAAGGAACTTGAAAAATACAATATTCCCCTTGAAAAGGCTAAAATAAAAAAAGGAACCGGATGCAAAGAATGTTCTAATACCGGCTACAAGGGACGTATGGGTATTTATGAACTGCTTAATTTTGATGAGGACATAAGGAAACTTCTCCTTGAACAGATAGCGGCCGCGCCGATAGCAAAGCTTGCCAGGGAAAAAGGGATGAGACCCCTTTGGGAGGACGGAATATTAAAAGTGGCTCAGGGTTTAACCACTTATGAAGAAATTTTGAGGGTAAGTCAATAATATGGATAAATGCCAGTCTTGTAATAAGATAATTCTCTCCGACTATGTTTTCTGCCCGCGGTGCGGAAACCCGCTTAAGCCCGGCTATGAGGCTCCGGCGACGATGGGAAGCGGCGCCGCGTGTGAAGATGATGCAGTGAGGTTTTTTGACCTGGCGCGCAACCTTAGCTCCGCTGACAACATAGACCAGCTTCTCAGAAAAATAGGCACAGCGGCCGAAAGCATACTGCAAGCCGAACGATCGGCAATATTACTTCTGGACGAACAACATGAAAACCTCTATTTTAAAACCGCAACGGGAGAAGAAATATTAAAGAAAATAACTATTCCAATCAGCGAGGGCGTTGCCGGATGGATAGCCAGAAACAGACAACCGCTCATTGTAAATGATCCGTACAGCGATAGCCGTTTTTCACCGGAAACTGACAAAAAAACCGGCTACAAAACAAAATCAATTGCCGGGGCGCCTATGATAGCAGGAAGCGAACTTATAGGTGTGGTAGAGGTGCTTAATAAAAAAGACGGTCAGTTTGAAAAATGCGATATTGATAATCTCACGGGTTTTGCGGGCCTGGCGGCCGTAAGCATATTAAACACCAGGCTGCGCGCTCGGCAGGAAAATATTCTTTCTAATATCCTGGATTATCTTGTAATGGGAAGCGAAGCAATGGGAAACGCCGAGGGGACCTCAAAAGGCCACACCTGGGAAATGGCAAGAATGGCCTCGGTAATGACAAAAGAAATGCAGCTTAGCGAAGAGACTCGCCAGACCGTACATAAAGCCGCAATGCTGCATGATGTCGGCTTCCTGGGGCTGGAAAATCCGCAACTGCTCGGTTTTGAAATACCACCCGCTTTGCCGGACGAAGCGAGGTTCCGGCTGCATCCTGTTATCGGTTCCGAAATGATAAAAAGAATTAAACCTCTTGCCGGAGCGGCACCGTATATAGCAAACCATCACAGGTATAAAAACGGCGAGGGATTTCCTGAAAATATCTCCCCCGCTTCAATAACCCCCGAAACGGAAATAATATCAATACTGGAAGACTACCTGACCTGCAGGGATAAGAATAAAATTAATTTTGAAAGATATTCCGGGCAGGTTCGTAACGCATTTCTTAAAACCGTTTCCGATTGAAAAAGTCAAAACATAAACTAATATTAATTTCAGGTATCTTTTTAAGTGGCCTTTTTCTGCTGCTGGCCTTGCAGGGTGTTAATTTTGGTGAAGTTTTAAAAGTTCTGGCCCGGACAAATTACCTGTTTCTTATTCCTGCCCTTCTTTCGTTAATGGTTGATTTCACTTTCAGGTCTCTCCGATGGAAACTTCTTCTTGAACCCGTAAAAAAATGCCGGTTCATAAACGTAATGAGTACTCTTTTCATTGGTTTTTTTGCCAACGCAGCCCTGCCGCTTAGAGCCGGAGAAGTAATAAGGGTTATAATGATAGGCGAAAAGGAAAATATTTCAAAATCCGCGGCCCTGGCAACAATGGTTGTTGAAAGAACTATGGACCTTTTTGCCGTTTTTGTACTTTTTTCCTTATCTCTTCTTTTCTTTCCGCCCCAGCAAGTCCCTTCAGTTATAGACCGGCTCTGGCAGATTACAGGGCTTGTTCTAATTCTTCTCATCGTTATTCTATATGGTCTTATGTATTTCAGAAATTTCACTGTCAGGGCCTTAAAAAAGATACTACGCCGGCTGCCGGAGAAAATATCTGAAAAAGGGGGTAAAGTACTTAATTCTTTTATCCTGGGACTTGATATTCTAAAAAAAACCGGACGGCTGTCAATTGCTCTCTTGCTTTCCGTTGCAAGCTGGTCCGCCAATTCTGCGGCTTTCTTTTTTGTGGCGCAGGGGATGGGCATTTTTGAGGTTTCACTGCCGCAGTCGGCATTCGTAATGGGCGTTGTCGCTGCCGGGATCTCGATTCCGGCAGCCCCCGGTTTTATAGGGACTTACCAGTATTTCGGATCACTTGCAATGACCCTGCTCGGTGTTGCCAAAAGCACGGCGTTAAGTTTTACAGTCCTGGACCACGCTTTAAGAATTGCAGGAATTTCGGCAGGGGGTCTGTTTTTTCTTGCAAGAGAACATGTCTCAGTTGCCCAACTTGAGAAAAAAGCTGAAAAAGCAGATTGATCAGGCAGGGTAATTACTGTTTATTGCGTCTATTATTTCTTCTTCGGAAGTTATGTAAGCCTCAACTTCCATATCGGTCAGAACTGAAATGGATGTCCTTATTTCTTCTTCCTGGGGCTCCGCCATCGCTACTTTAATCACATTATTTTCTATCTCAAAAGGTATCAGCATATGTTTGGCAGCTATGTTTTTGGGTATATAGTTAAGTACTCCTTGCGGAATATCGCCGTATTCAGAAACTTTTATATAGGGAGTGCCTATTTGCTTGCCCACGATGGAAAGAACAACTTCTTTATCCACATAACCCATCGATGAAAGCATCTCCCCCAGTTTCATTTTGGAGCCTTTATGCTCCTGGAGTATGTTTTCCAATTTTTCATCATCGATAAAATCAAGAGACTTAAGTATCTCCCCCAGTCTTTTTTTGCCTAGAATTTTTTTTGATTCCTTACTCATTTTTTTATAAAAAAAACAGTACCTCCCACACGGTACTGTTATTTATACATTTTAAAATATTATTATATTACTTTTGACTGCGATCAAATTAATATTTAAAGCTCCGTTTATTTAACCTTTAAAAAAGTGGTAGCGGGGACAGGATTTGAACCTGCGACCTCCGGGTTATGAGCCCGACGAGCTACCAGACTGCTCCACCCCGCGCCATTTATGCACTATTAATATCACATTATTTGAAGTTTGTCAACTTTTTTGTTATATGTACCCTTGGGTATCAGAATTTTATGAGTAAAAACACGGAAAACCTTTTTAAAAAACTTGTTGAAATCTGCGCCAGGCTGCGCAGAAAAGACGGCTGTATGTGGGATATACAGCAGGACCATTCATCACTTGTCCCTTATCTTGTTGAAGAAACACAGGAAGTAAAGGACGCAATTAAAAAAAAAGACATGACAAACCTGTGCGAAGAACTGGGCGACCTACTCTACCAGGTACTCTTTCACTGCCGGATTGCCGAAGAAAACGGCGAGTTTTCCATAGATGATGTTATAAAAGGAATAAATGATAAAATTATACGCAGGCATCCACACGTATTTTCCAACCAGGAAGTTTCATCTGTAGAAGATATTGTTAAAAACTGGGAAAAGATAAAAAAAGAAGAAAAAGAAAATAAAAACCCCTGAAACTTTTTATTCCACCTCAACCACTTCAAAACCCATTCCGGCAATTATCTTGTTTTCAATCCCGCCGCACGCAGGGCATTTAAGCGTTTTCTCCTGTTCTGAAATAATATGGCCGCAGCCGGTGCATTTAAGAGCTGCGTTTTCCTCAATTATTTCAAAAGTTTCTATTTTCATATGTTCCCTTAATATATGACTAAGTTCTTCAGGAGCTTCTCCGGACGCCTTGCCGGCCCGGAGGACTACTTTTTTTATGGGTCCTAAACCTTTAAGGCTTGCTTTCCGGCGTATTTCCTTCTCTATTTCGCGCGCTTTTACTGACTCATGCATAGTTTTTCTGCAAGTTCCTCTGTAAGGCGTTTAATTGATTTGCCGACCGGAAGGCTAATTCTTCCGTTAAGCGATCGGGGCTGAATTCCGATAACTTTTACTTTTGAGCCGGCTGATGAACGCAAAAATTCCGCGCTCAGGTCCAGGCCCGCCGTGTGGGTAGAAATCCCCTGGAAAACCTCTTCCGATTCAAAAGTTTTAATTTCACCCGCTTTTCCCCCAAAATCCACAGCGTCTATTATTAAAACAAGCTCTGGTTTAAACGCTGCTATTTTCCCCAGGTAGTTTTCCGGGTTTTCACCGCAGGGAAAGGACAACTCCATTCCTTTTTCTTTTAGTTTTGCGGCAACAGCAACTCCGCAGCCGTCATCGCCTCTGGCGGGATTGCCAACGCCCATAACAGCGGTTGAAGCGGGAAAATCGACATTCGCAAATATCCTCAGTTTCCGGCTTCCTTTCTGTAAACTTCGTGTCTGCACACGGGACAAAGAAAAGTAAAAATATCAGACCGGGTGATTTCCTTGCGTTTTGCCTTACCCGGCATCGGCCGTGTCGTCTGAAGCTGACGGGCAAGCAGCATATCGGGAGAAGAAGAGGACAGAGCGGGACCCATCCTGCCGGACGCAGTCTGAAGCTGCTTTAAAGTACCCAAAAAACTGGAGCATTTGGAGCATACTATAAGTTCAAATTCCTGTTTTATATTCATTTCATCCGGGGAGTACCCGCTAATATCATATTCCCTGCTCAATTTTACGCCCGGCTGCTCCTGGGGGCATTTTTCTTCGCACTGGCCGCAGTAATTACACCTGTCCCAGTAGCGGGTGATTATTCTTTTGCTTTCTTTGATATTATCTTCAATAATTATAGCTTCTGACGGGCATGCTTCACAGCAGGCTTCGCAACCCATGCACCACTCATCGTCAGGAAACGGCTTTCCCCGGAAACCTTCCGGAGCCGGAGATTCCTCAAAAGGGAACCTGGAAGTGTAGCGCTTTGAAAAGACGGCAGTCAGCGCTTCTTTAAGTTCGCGAAGCTTTGGAAATTTCATCAGTCCTGTTCCCATTCAGGATGTTCGGGCTGCTCGCATATATCGGAATACTCGTCTTTTACGGATTTTTTCCATAATTTAACTCCGTACCTGTATGAGGCCCTGGCAAGGGCGTGCGCGCCGGTTGGAGACGTCAGCGCCACAAAAACCATTGCCAGCAGCGCCTTAAGGCCCGAGGGATTTATTCCCTCAATTACAAAAATTCCAAACAGGATACAGCATGTTCCCATTGTTACGCATTTGGTGGCCGCCTGCAGACGATTATATACATCCGGCATCCTGATAAGCCCTATGCATCCGCCTATGTCAAAAAGGATGCCTATCCCTATTATTATTATTCCTAAAGTATAGCTCATTCGTCGAACCTCTTGCCTTCAAGAAACTTTGAGAGGGCAACCGTTCCTATAAAGCTTAAGAGAGCCCAGGATATAGATACATTAATATAGAAATCGTTTCCGGAAATAACCGTATAAAGCGCGCTTATTCCTACAACAACCGTACCCACAACATCTATTGCTACCGCCCTGTCCGGCGGCGTCGGACCCGTACCTATTCTGTATATACACAGAAAACAGCACAGCAGCAGAAGCCAGAAATACACTTGAAAAATCATTCGAACACCTTCTTTAGTATATCCTCAAATCTTCCACCTATTACCTCCGTATGCGAGTCTACACTTCTTTTCCTTACATATATCCAGTGAACATATATGACATCTCCTTCTATATCAACAGAAAGAGTGCCGGGTGTTAAAGTTATGGAGTTGCATAAAATTGCACGGGCAATCGGGTTTTTGAGCGAGGTTTTTATCTTAACTATTCCCGGTTTTATAGGTAAATCCGGATGTATAACCCTGTAAAGTACGTCTAGGTTTGCCTTTAGCATATACCAGACAAGCACCGGCATGTATAAAACCGCCCACATATACCTTGAAGGCTGAGAAAGTTTTTTGCTGTTTATTCCCCTGGGAGTCGCCGGGAAGATAATAAGGACTATGCCCGCGGCAACCAGGCCGGCTACCTTTGGCTGGGGCTATGGGCAGTTTTGGGAAGCATACTGACTCTTGCGT
>PWMP01000217.1 GCA_003558145.1 Elusimicrobiota bacterium | reverse complement strand
TAATATGACAATTATTAACAGAAAAAAAAAGTTTATATTTTTAAAACCCAGAAAAACTGCCGGAACTTCTATAGAGCTGCACTTATTAAAAAATACAGAATTAGGTAGTGATCTTTACAGAACTTCCAGGGGAGCAAAAAAGTATGGTTTGAATAGAAATTATAAATGGTCTGTTTTTAATATTTTTGATTTTTATTTCTACCTTAATTTACCGGGTACAATCAGGAATAAAATGCCGATGATTAGAGGGCATATGCCGGCAAGCGATGTAAAAAAAATCGTTAAAAAGGAGTTTTGGGAAGAAGCGACCATAGTTTCCGCGCTGAGAAACCCCTGGGATAACCTTTTTTCCTATTGGCGCTGGAATACTCGTGTTAAAGATGACCGCCTGGCAGACAAACAGGTAAAAACTCCGTTTGAAGAGTGGGCCTGGGCGGCTATCAGTAAAGATGAGAAAAAGATAAAAGAGGCGAAAGCAAAAGACGCTTCTAATCTATTACATAAATTTCTCTTTATTGAAGGTGAGCTTGTAACAGATTTTTGCATAAGGTTTGAAAACATAAATGAATCTTTTAAAAAACTTTCCGAACTGACAGGAGTTGAAATTCCGCCGCTGGCGATTCATGAGAAAAAAACGCCGGTGTATGATTACCGTAAATATTATTCGGATTCATTGGCTGAAGCTGTGGGCGAGTTTTTTTCAGATATAATTAATTTCACGGGGTACAGTTTTTGAAATCTACAGAGTCTTTTTTTACGAAAGCAAAGGATATGTACAGCCAGGCAATGCAGTTTCTTGAGCTGCTGTCAGGGGCTTCGGACATTGAATAAATAAAAGGAGTATAAAAAATGAACGAAATAATTAAAAATGACGAAATTGATTTAAGGGAGGTTCTCCGCAGCCTGAAAAAAAGAAAACTATTTATAATCCTGTTTGTGGCCATATGCGCCGTAGCGACAGCGCTTTTTACGGCCTTCAGGCCGCCCACCTATACCGCAACAGCTACACTTAAAATAATGTGGGACGCAAGAGGGTATGAGGACTTTATGTCCTCGACCGTAGTAATGGATGAAATAAGGCAAAAAGCCGGCGACAAAGCAGTAGACAGCTCAAAATTCAAAGCAGAAGTCAACAACCTGGAACAGGCACTTATTTTTTCAGTTGTGTCTCCTGATCCGTCTACCGCGGTTGATACGGCACGGCTGTGGGCCGAAAGTTATCCGCAGGTTTACATTAACCTGGAAAAAGAAAAAATTGAAAATATTAAAAATAAAATCCAGGCAATGAAAAAGGAACTTGAAAATTACCCCAAATACAGAGAGTATCGGGAAATTAAGCCGTCAGCTTTAGAATATTACAGGGACGGAGTTAAGCAGTACGCGTCAGTTGTTCTTGAAATGCATCCGTTTTACCGTGCCTTTGAGGATGAAATAGCCAAAGAAAAAGTAAAACTTAGCTATATAAGGATAGAAGTTGACCATTTTGCCGGGCAGCTTAATACTCCCGTTGCAGTCTCTCAGGCAAAGCAAACCCATCGGCCCCTGCTAAGGAATATTATCCTTACAGCGGTCCTTTCATTTTTTGCGGCAGTAGTCCTTGTTTTAATATATGAAGGACCTAAAAACAGAGAATAATAAGTTAAATGAATAAAAAACCTTCTTTTTCAAAAATAAACAGGGAAGCAATAGACAAACTTGTTGCCGATATGGCTTATGTTAAAAAACGCCTTGAAGATGCCGGGGCTGATGTCTATCTTTCCGGCGGAACGCTGCTGGGAGCGGTTCGCGATAATGATTTTATACCCTGGGACTGGGATGTGGAGTATATGGTTCATACCACTAACTTCAAGCGCAAAAAGTTTATGAGGGAGATACAGAAGGACGGCTATAGAATAAGCCAGTTTTCTCTTTCCGGCCCGCCCCGGATAGAAGTTCATTCAACAGTTGAAATAGATATATTCGAATTTAAACAGGAAAAGGATTTGTTCCGGCGCTGCCACAAAATATGGAACAAAAGCGAGATGAGAATACCTGCTTCCTTCTTTCAGAACCCGGCTGAAATAACATTTAAAGGCATCAGGTTTCTTGTCCCTTCTCCGGTACAGGATTTCCTGGCCTGGCGCTACGGCGACTGGCAAAACCCGCATCAAAGCTCCAGAAGCAAAAAAACATACCTGACAGATAGTTTTTCGCCAAACAGACATAAGAAAAAGAAAAAAGGGTTGATATACTATACACTAAAATGGCCCCGTAAAATTGCCAAAATGTGCGATATGCTGATAGTAAAAACACTTGGTTTTAAAATAAAAAAAAGATTTAAATGATGACTGTAAAGAAACACTCAAAAAAACATAACGAAAACCAGTTGAGAATACGCTCCCGGGATGAGCGCATAAAACATGCGCATGGCCTGAAAGAAGCAAAAAAAATATTAGATGACTTGAACATTCCATTTTATTTGGGCGGAGGAACTCTGCTGGGAGCATATCGTGAGAATGACTTTGTCCCTTGGGATTGGGATGTTGAAGTTGATTTTAGATATGAAGATGTAAAAAGAAAATTAGAGGCAATTAAATCAGAATTTTTAAAAACAGGTTTTGAATTAGAAGGCGCTCGGACTAAAAAAAAGAACTGGAAACTGAAATTTAAAAAATATGGCACCAGTTACGAACTCATAGCCTGGTATAAAAAAGGCAAACTAAGGCTCCGCCGTCACAAGAAAATGAAAAATAAATTCTTTAAGGAATCAACACATATTACTTTTTACGAAGAAGTCTTTCCCTGCCTTGGCCCTATTGAAGAATTTCTTACCCATCGCTATGGAGACTGGCAAACACGCAAGAGAACAGCAGTTAAGGAAGAGTACAGATCCCCTGACTTTTACTGGCAGAAAAGAAGGTATTTTAAAAAACTGAAAAATATTTTTAAAAAATGAATCCAACAGATATATTTATAGTTCTGCTGGCAATACTCTTTGCCACCAATATGGGCGGCTCTGGTATAGCTCCCACTTTCTCCGCCGAGTACGGGGCGGGGGTGGTTTCAAAGAAATCGGCTTCGATTCTCTTTGCCGTCTTTGTCCTCCTTGGGGCATACTTGTTGGGTTCCAGGGTAGTGGCGGTTATAAGCAGGGGGCTTATAGGCGAAGATCTTATGACCGTCAGCGCCGGCATCATTATATTCACAGCCACCACGATATCTCTTTTACTCTCAAACCTTTTTAAAATCCCAGCCTCAACAAGCCAGATAACGGTATTCAGTATAGTAGGCTACGGTTTTTATCACGGCGCTGTCAAATGGGGCATATTTAAAAGGTTAATCCCCATGTGGCTTATTCTTCCGGTATCAGCCTTTATCCTTACTTATATTGCCGGCAGGTACCTTTACCCCAAGATAAGCCACTGGGACAACAAGGCTATTAAGTACTGGGATATAGCTACAAGCTGCTATACAGCCTTCAGCATAGGCTCCAATAACGTTGCCAACGCATCCGGGGTTCTTTCGGGCGCCGGTGTTATGACAAGCAAGGCGGCTACATTTATGCTGGCCCCCTTTTTCGGCATAGGCGGGTTTGCCCTGGGTAAAGGAAATATTGAATCTATCGGCAAAAGAGTGACTAAACTGGACCTTGTCTCTGCCAGTCTTGTAAGCCTTGTCTCGGCCACCCTTCTTATATCAGCATCCGTAATAGGCCTGCCCCAGTCGCTGGTTCAGCTCAACTCTTTTGCCATATTCGGTTTCGGGGTGGCCCAGAAGGGAAGGGGTATGAGAAAACTGGGAAGAAAAATTATTAAAAGGTCGTTTGCAATATGGATAATGTCTCCTATATTAGGATTTACAATAGCGTTGCTGATGACCTATATTATTAACAGAGCGGGATTTTTATAAAATGACAGAGAAAATAAAAGAAGGGTTTGTCCTATGGTTTACCGGCCTTTAGTAATAAATATTGATGTGTAGTTGACTTAATATTAAATATTTAGTAAGTTTCAGTTAACGAATTATGAGAATATACCATAGAAAAATAATTAGCGAAATATATAAGTATATATCTGATACTGAAATTATTGCCATTCATGGTTCCCGCCAGGTTGGAAAAACCTGTCTTCTTCATTATTTAATAGAAAATAAATTAAAAGAAGAAGTTTCCGATAATAATATCTTTTATTTTGATCTTGAAGATTTTGCTCTGCTTGACTTGTGTAATGACGGGCCGGATAAAGTGATGAGGTATATGCAGGCTAAAGGAGCGGATTCCGAAAAAAGAATATATCTTCTGATAGATGAAGTACAGTACTTGGAGAATCCTTCCTCTTTCTTAAAGTTGTTTCACGATATATATAAAGATAAGGTAAAACTTATTGTAAGCGGTTCTTCCAGTTTTTTAATTAAGAAAAAATTTAAGGACAGCCTTGTCGGCCGAACAGTGAATTTTGAGCTGTTTACCCTGGATTTTGAGGAATTTCTTACTTTTAAAGAAGAAACTTTTGATTTATATAAACCGCTGGATACTGTAGAAAAGGAGTTGGAGCCTCTTTTTAAAGAATATGTATTATACGGGGGGTATCCGGCTATTGTACAGGAGATGGCAATAGAGAAAAAAGAAAAGAAATTAAAGCAGATAATAAATACCTACATAAAAAAAGATATCCGCGATATTACAAATATTCGGGATACGGCTAAATTTAACAATTTGTTACAAATTATAGCTTCCCAATCAGGAGGTTTAGTTAATATAAATGAGTTATCAAATACAGTTGGTATTGCAAAACAGACAGTTTATGAATATCTTTTTATTATGGAAGCTACATATATAATCAAAAAAATTACTCCTTTTCATAAAAATATCCGAAACGAACTGACTAAAATGCCAAAGATATTTTTGGAAGATACCGGACTTTTAAATATATTATTAAATAAGAGTTTTTCAGGGAAAATCTCAGGAAAGCTTCTGGAAAATGCGGTCTTTACCATTTTAAGAAAAAATATAGATATTGATAATATAAATTTTTGGCGGACTGCTGACGGGAAAGAAGTAGATTTTATAATAAATTATCCGGTGGATAAAAAAATAACCCCAATAGAAGTAAAATCAGGGTTTTTAAGGAAAAATTTGACTTCACTGAAATATTTTAAGAAAAAATATAATACAAAGAAGGAATTTTTCTGCTGCCTGAAGAAAAGCCAGGAATCCGACATAGCTGAAATTATATATCCCTGGGATTTATATAACAAAATTTTAAAATCTTAGTTTAATGACGTACCTTATTAACAAAAAGGGAATTTTATAAAATGACAGATAAAATAAAAGAAGGGTTTGTCCTATGGTTTACCGGCCTTCCCTGTTCGGGTAAGACCACTGTTGCCGATATGGTGGCTGAAAAAGTAAAAGAAACGGGAAGAAAAATAGAGCGGCTGGACGGGGATGTTGTCAGGCAGTCTCTCTCTGCCGACCTGGGGTTCTCAAGGGAGGACAGGGCCGAGAATATAAGAAGAATTTCTTTTGTCTCCAAAATGCTATCCCGAAACGGAGTGGGAGTCATTACTACTTTTGTCTCCCCCTACAAAGATATACGCAGGCAGGTAAGGGAAAAAGTTACCAATTATATAGAAGTTTACGTGGACTGCCCCATTGAGGAATGTAAAAAGAGGGATGTCAAAGGAATGTATAAAAAGGCCAAAAAGGGTGAAATAGAAAACTTCACCGGGGTATCGGATCCCTACGAGATACCGGGAGAGCCGGAAATAGTAATACATACCGACAGGGAAACCCCGAAGGAGAGCTGCGCCAGGGTAATGGTTTACCTTCAGTGGAACGGGTATCTATAAAAAAGAATTGTAATTTAAAAAATTTCCGGAGTAATAAATCTGAATCCAAAAGAACATCTGAAGAAGGGGAAAATAGATTAACAGAAAGGCAACTTAATGACGAGTAATATCTAAGAGGGTTCATTAAAAATAACAGTTGACAGCAAAACTAAATAAGACCGTAATCCCTTTTAGTAATACTATTGCGGAGTGATATGCAAAAATATATTAAAAGAAAATTAAATATCAATCTTCCGTCCCGTCAGTCCGCTTTTTTATGGGGCGCAAGAAAGACAGGTAAAACTACATTTCTTAAAAAGTAAGGCGTTCTATTGTTGTATGCCGTGAAAAAGAGAAAAGGTTGAAAAATAATATTGAGATATTAAACTGGAAACAGTTTTTAAAAGAGCTCTGGGCAGGAGAGGTTATTTAAAAGATTAAGGATATTAACTCATAAGGCGCGGAGTTATAATTTAAGTATCCTGAGCCAGCAGACAGGCTGTAAATACTTTTTATTAACGGGATGTTTGGAAATAGCATTTGGAAAAAGATACTTGAGTTGAAAGTCAGACAGAATATAAAAAGAGTATAGAGAAACATTGATTGAGAAGAAAACTAAATTATATTTTGATTCACTTGATATATCAAAGAACCCGGTAATAAAGGAAGCCTATAAAACTAAAACCATAGAAAACGGAGAGGAATGGATAAATATGCTGGAAGACAAAAATAAAAGCTCTCACCTCTATGATGAAAAACAGGCTCTGAGGATT